>NZ_CEXBMR010000014.1:28713-35124 GCF_982614295.1 Synechococcus sp. | reverse complement strand
TGCCAGTGGTTGCACCTTCAAATACAGCAACTGGTATACCAGAACTTGGTAGTTTTATTAGCAGGGTATCAGCGCAAAGTTCAGTTATTGCGCCCCTTTCTATTAATAAAGTGATGCAATTAGATCCTGCCATTAAACGAGTGGCTGTTTTTTATGCAAATGACGACGCATACAGCACATCAGAAACAACAATATTTCAAAAGGCAATTAAAGCTAAAGGGCTTAACACAGTTACGGTGCAACGTACTCAGCTAAATGATCAAGATTTTCTTAATCAAATCACCTCAGCATTAAGAGTAAAACCAGATCTGGTTGTGTTGTCGCTTCAGGCGGTAGATGGGGGTAACTTAATTCGTCAATTAAGGGAACTGGGCTTTAAAGGCAAAATCGTGGTGGGTAATGGCATGAATACACCAAATATATATCCAATTTGTCAGCGCTTTTGTGATGGCATTTTAATTGCTCAAGCCTATAGCCCTGAACTAGAAACAAAAGAAAATCAAGCCTTTGTTTCTACCCATAAAGCACAACAAGGTGGCAGAGTTCCAGCTCAGCTCACAGCTCAGGCTTACACCGCCTATCAAGTGATTGCAGAAGCAGCTCAACGCTTGGATAAACGTGAGCCTCTTAAAGGCATGCCATTAAGGCAGGCAAGGCTTCTTTTAAATAAGGAAATCCTTAGCGGCAGCTATAACACCCCACTAGGAAAGATTAGCTTTAGCCGCGATGGGGAAGTAAAACAAGAAAGTTTTTATGTAGCTGAAGTGCAGATGAATCCGGATGGAAAAACAGGTAGATTTGCATTGCTTAAATAATGGAAGTTTGGCTGCAATTATTAGTAAATGGCATATCAATAGGTGCTGTATATGCCCTATTTGCTCTGGGTTATACCCTTGTATTTTCAGTGCTTGGGGTGATTAACTTTGCCCATGGTGCAGTGTTCACCTGCGGTGCCTATTTCACCTACATATTTCTTGGTGGCGTAGTGGGAAGTAATGGTTTACTAGCAACACAAAAATTACCGGTAACATTTCCATTAGCAATCGCCCTAGTGCTAGCCGGCTTAACAGCAGCAATGGTGGGATTACTGGTGGAAACCGTTGCTTTTAAACCATTGAGGCGTAGAGGGGCTGAACCATTGTTATATCTAATTACAAGCCTAGGTGCTGGGGTAATAATAGTGAATTTAATTCAGTTATTAATGGGCGCAGAAGCTTATGCCTTACCTAGCAACATACTTGGCTCAATGCCAGCGGTATTAGCCCTAGACCATGGCATTCAAATACGCACGGTGCAGTTATTATTATTGTTAGTTGGTGGCGTTACAATGCTTATATTAAATATCTGGCTAAACCAAAGCCTTGGCGGAAAAGCATTACAAGCGGTGGCAGAAGATACCACCACCGCAAGATTACTTGGAATTAATAGTGGTGCGATGATTCAATTGGCTTTCGCAATTGCTAGTTTTCTTGCTGGATTATCTGGTGGTTTAGTGGCACTCAGCGTTAATATTGGCGGGCCATATTTTGGGATTAGCTATGGCTTAAAGGGTTTGGGAGTTTTAGTGCTTGGCGGATTGGGTAGTGTGCCGGGTGCAATGCTTGGTGGATTAATTATTGGTATTACGGAAGCATTTGTTCCAGCAAAACTATCAGCTTATAAAGATGCTGTGGCCTTTGCCTTTTTATTTTTGGTGCTTATCATTAGGCCCCAAGGCTTATTTGGTAAACCACCAATAGAAAAGGTATAAATAGATGTTTGATATTTCCCTATTTGTATTAATGCTCCTAGGAGCTTTACTTGCATTAGCTGTTTATCTCCCGTTGCGTGCAGGGCAACTATCGCTTGCAACTCCAGGCTTCTACACAATCGGTGGAACTGTAGCTGCATTGTTATCAACTACAGTTCCTGAATTAGGGGGAAACGAACAAACCTATCCGCTTACTTCAGTTTTTCTTGAATTAATGCTAGCAATTCCTTTAGTTGCATTATTAGCCTTCTTAATTGGTAAACCAGTATTAAAATTAAAGGGTATTTATTTAGCCATCGCAACTATCGCGCTAGTTGAAATTCTTAGGGTGGTGCTATTAAGTAGCCCTTGGTTTGGTGCTGCTGTGGGAATATTTGCGATCCCCCAACCTTTTGAAGGTCCGGAAGGATACGCAGCAGTATTTGCCGTGCTGTTAGGAATAACAGCCTGGGGCTGCCAACGGCTAGAAACAGAACCCTTAGGAAGGGAGATGGCTGCAATAAGAAATGATGAATTAGCAGCCCGTTGTATGGGCGTTAATAGTGAACGAGTTAAATTAATTGCTTTTGTACTTAGTGCGATTATTGCCGCAGCAGCAGGTGTTTTAGCGGCCCATTTTTTCAACAGCTGGAGTGCAAGGCAGGCCAGCTTTGATGCCAGCATCACAACATTAGCCTTTGTAGTGCTAGGCGGTAGCCGCACCTGGCTAGGGCCAGTAATTGGTGGATTAGTGCTCACAGCACTGCCTGAATTATTACGGCCAATTGGTGATCTACGCCTAATTGTATTTGGCCTGGTGATCTTATTGGGCCCGATATTTATCCCACAAGGGCTAATCCAGCAAAAAAGATCATGATTGGTTCAACCTCGCTGGAACTCAACGGACTAAGCGTGCGTTTCGGTGGTTTGCAGGCCCTTGATCAGCTGAGTTTTTCTTTGCAGCAAGGCGAAATCTTTGGCTTAATTGGCCCAAATGGTGCAGGCAAAACCACGCTTTTTAATGTGATCACTGGCCTCACTGCTGCCACTAGCGGCGAAGTGCGCTGGCAAGGCAAAACAACGGCAGGGCTTAGGCCGGATCAGTTATGTAATCTAGGCATAGCCCGCACCTTTCAAAACCTAAGGGTATTTAGCGATCTGAGTTGTATCGATAATTTGCAAATAGCAATGGGCTGCAATGATCGCCGTGCTGCATTGGAATTGCTGGCTATTGTGGACTTGCAGGAAAAGGGCACACACTTAGCCGGATCATTGGCCTATGGAGAGCAAAGAAGATTGGAATTAGTGCGGGCGCTAGCAACAAAGCCGCAATTACTACTGCTGGATGAACCCGCGGCGGGTATGAACCCTGTAGAGAAACAAAAATTACAAGTTCTCCTTAACACAATCCGTAAACAATTTCAACTTACGATATTAATTATCGAGCATCATGTGCCTTTAATGATGAAATTATGCGATCGCCTAGCGGTATTAAATTTTGGCCGTTGCATTGCCATTGGTAGCCCGCGAGAAGTGCAAGAAGATCCACTTGTAATTGAGGCCTACCTGGGCAGGGGGGCTTAAACATCAGGATGACAATACCTTTATTAGAACTAAATCAACTGGGCGTGCGCTACGGCCCACTCTGGGGGGTGCGGCATTTAAACCTAAAGGTGGGAGCTGGGGAATGCGTGGCATTACTTGGAGCAAATGGAGCAGGAAAAAGCAGCACCTTAAAAGCAATCTCAAAGTTGCTGCCAACGATGGAAGGGAAGATCCTCTGGAGCGGCAATTGTTTAGCTCGTTGCAATACAGAACGCAGCGTTAAATTAGGTATCAGCCACTGCCCAGAAGGAAGGCGGGTATTAGCGCAGCAAACAGTGCTCGCCAATCTGCAATTAGGCGCTTGGATAAGGAGAAATAAAACAGAAATTCGTACTGATTTGGAATATTGCTATGAATTATTTCCGCGCCTTGCTGAACGACGCCTCCAGTTAGCAGGAAGCCTGAGCGGCGGGGAGCAACAGATGCTAGCAATCGCAAGATCATTAATGGCAAAACCTAAGTTGTTGCTTTTAGATGAGCCGAGCCTAGGTTTAGCGCCAATATTAGTAGAGGAACTTATGCAGTGTTTAGCCAAGTTAAATAAGACAGGCATAAGCATGTTGTTAGTGGAGCAAAATATATATGCAGCGCTAGCAATCGCCCAACGCGGCTATGTGCTGGAAGCAGGTGAATTGGTATTAGAAGGAAATGCAACAGATCTATATCAAAATGAAAACCTACGGCGCTCCTACCTTGGCGATAAGTTATGAGCTTTAATTAAATCACCATTAAAGCCACCCAAATGACTTTACATACAAGGCGATCATTATTAGCCATAGCAGCAGCAGGTATTGGCAATTTAATGCTACCGAAAGCCTTGATTGCAATTAAGGCAGGAGATTTGTCAAAGCCAGATTTAAAGCTTGGTTTATTTAGCGATATTAATAGTAGTTATGGCTCAACAAACTATATCCCAGCTGTGAAGGAAGGTATCGATTTAATACTTTCAAAAAAACCAGATCAAGTTATCTGCGCTGGCGATATGATCGCAGCGCAGAAAATAGGCCTTAGCCCAGCGCAATTAGATGCGATGTGGGATAGCTTTTACCGCCAGGTATTAAAACCGATACGAACCGCTGGGCATCCATTTATTTTTAGCTTAGGCAACCATGATGCCTCCTCAAGTAAAGCAACAAGTGGCTATCAATTTGAAGCTGATCGCGCTGCTGCAATCAGGTTTTGGCAGCCTCAAAAAGAAAAATTAGGGCTTAATTACATAGATTCAAATGGATTTCCCTTTTATTACACAGCTTTAGTAAATAATATTTTTTGGCTGATCTGGGATGCATCCAGCGCTGAGATATCAGCTCAACAACAGAATTGGGTTCGAGAACAACTTGCCAGCCCGATTGCTAGAAAAGCTAAATTACGAATTGCTCTTGGCCATTTACCCCTAAGGGGTATCAGCCGCGGCCGAGATCAACCAGGTGAGGTACTAAACCAAGCAAACCAACTACAACAAATACTTGAGAATGGTGATATCCATGCCTATATAAGCGGCCACCAACATGCCTACTATCCAGCCCGTTTAGGTAAATTGGATTTAATTCAGCTGGGGGCAGCAGGAAGTGGCCCGCGTCAATTACTAATGAGCAACCAACCCCCGCGCCAAAGCATCACTTTTCTTGATATTTATTGGCAGCAAAGGGAAATAGTAGAAAGCAGCTATCAATTTCCAGGTGCAAAACAAATCAACTGGGATAACTTACCAAATTCATTACCATCCCGCAATGGCCCCCTGATGCGACGCTTATCCAATCGTAGTTCTATATTTTAAGGCCGCTCAGGCGCCGCTGCCGCTTCTGGGCGGCGCGGATCTGCAATACCAAGGCTGCCGCCATTAGGTAGTAATTCAACACTATTTGCAGAACCCATCGCTGCAGATCGAACTAATTTATGGCCCATTATTTCTATTATTTTTTGCGTATCTGGGCTTATTCCTTCCTCCATCAAGATTTGATCGGGCCAAAGTTGACTATGCACGCGGGAGGCAAGCACTGCACTAGCCAGATTTAAACCATGCAAAATCCGATTCAGTAATACCTGTAAAACAGTGGTAATAATTCGGCTGCCACCAGGGCTGCCGGTGGCAAGCCAGGGATTACCCGCGGCATTTAAAACAATTGTTGGTGCCATCGAGCTCAAGGGGCGCCGATATGGCGCTATCGCGTTGCGTTCCCCTTGCACTAACCCATAGGCATTTGCAACTCCAGGTTTTGCGCTGAAATCATCCATCTCGTTATTAAGTAAAAACCCAGTTCCAGGCACAACAACACCATTGCCATAGGCAAAATTAAGCGTTGTAGTTAATGCCACTAAAGATCCATGGCGATCTGCCACCGAAAGATGTGTTGTATTAGTGCTATTGCTTTGTAAAACAGTTAACGCCTTTAATTCGCTACTGGGGGTATGGCGATCGGTGCGGATTAAAGGGCGCAAGCTATCGGCATAACTCTTGCTAATCAGCCGTTCTGTGGGTATGAGCATTTGATCTGGATCCCCAAGTTCGCTATTGCGATCGCGGTAGGCCAAATTCATCGCCTCCACCATGGTGTGGATAGCAGCCGCACTATTAAGCCCCATCTGGGCAAGATCAAAAGGTTCCAATAAGTTCAGCAATTGCACAAGGGTTACTCCGCCGCTACTAGGGGGCGGCATTGATAACACCGTGAGCCCTTTAAACTCACCCTTGATCGGCTCCACCCAGGGTGCTTTGTAATTTATCAAATCAAAACTATCAATTAATCCACCCTTCTTTTGCATCAATGCATTAATTTTTGCCGCCACTTCACCACGATAAAAACCAGCTTTCCCCCGCTGGCTGATCAACGCCAAAGTTTCTGCTAGCTGCGGTTGCTTGAAGATGTCGCCAGGTTGATAAAAAGCAACTGCAGCGATGTTTGGCTTAAGGCGATAAAAAATTTGTTTTGCCGCAGGATCTTTGCCCAGCAAGGGCAAAGCCTGTTGCAATGAAGCTGCCAAAGCGGGATAAACCGGAAACCCCCCACGGGCAAGGGCAATCGCTGGAGCCATTACCTCAGCGCGGCTCAACACACCAAATCGTTGCTGGGCCTCAA
>NZ_CEXBMR010000014.1:18874-28613 GCF_982614295.1 Synechococcus sp. | reverse complement strand
GCTGGAGCCATTACCTCAGCGCGGCTCAACACACCAAATCGTTGCTGGGCCTCAAGCAAACCCGCCACTGTTCCCGGAACGCCGCTGCTAAGCAAACTGCGGGTGGCCTTTTGGCGATCCACATCCCCATCAGCGCCTAAAAACATCTCTGCGTAAGCGCGCCGCGGTGCCATCTCACGGAAATTGAGGGCATAGGCCTTGCGCTGGCCTTGATGCCAAAACAGCAAAAAACCACCACCCCCTAAATTGCCGGCTTGAGGCAGAGTTACAGCCAAGGCAAAGGCAGTAGCAACAGCAGCATCAATCGCATTGCCACCACGCCGCAGGATTGCAGCACCCACCCCACTGGCTAGCCGTTCCTGGCTTACAACCATCCCCGCCGCTGAACGCACAGGTTGAATGCGTTGGCCTTGCTCCTGCAGCGGATTAACCAGCAGAGCAAGGCAAACTAAACAAGCTGAAAGTGCCAAATTATGGGCTGCAACATCTACAGGCTGCCATTTATTTTGCTTTGTTGGTTTGCTTTTACCGCCGCTACTGCATTGGCACTCGAGCGCAGCGATGGCTTTCGCCCAGAAGGGGCCGGCCCCCGCTGTTCCGCTGAAATCATTCAGCTATTACAAACTCGCCTCAACCGGATTGATCAACGCTGGCAAGAAAATCACCCAAAAGCCACCAGCTTGGAACTAGAGGCCCAGCAGGTAAACCAGGTGGTGCAAGCAGAAGCGATCAAAGCCCACGCCTTAAAACGCTACAACTGCGAACTGCAATTAACTCTTTAGCGGTAATTTTCAAATTGCAATGGCACCTCCACCTCCTGCGCCCTTAGCAATTGGATTGCGGTTTGGAGATCGTCTTTATTTTTACCGGTGATCCGCAAACTATCGCCTTGGATTGAAACTGTTACTTTTTTCAGCTCATCCCGCACGGTTTTGCTCAGTGATTTTGCCAATTCCTGGCTAAGCCCTTTACGCAACTTGATCTCTTGTTTTACCCGATTTCCCCCCACCGGCTCCGGGGTTTGAAAATCAAAGATTTTTAGTGACAACTCACGTTTTGTGGCTTTTTGGCGCAACACATCCAACACCGCCTCCAGGGTCATATCTGTGGCAGTGGTAATCACAATTGCTGCTTCTTCCAGGTTTAATTCAGTGCCTGAATCCTTTAGGTCGTAGCGCTGGCCCACCTCCCGGCGCACCTGATCAACAGTGTTAACCAGTTCCTGGCGATCAAAATCAGACACCACATCAAAGCTGTAGCTATCCGCCATACAAGGCTCACAAAAGCAACACTCAACAGCCTAGAAAAGAGCCATCACTGTGCCCATTTCCATGGCAGTTCAAACCGCCTTTGCCGCCTCGTTACTGCTTTCAGCCCTAGTGGTAGTGCTGAGCGTGGTTCCCCTTGGTGCGGCCCGCTCAAAAAGTGATTTCACTATGGCTGATCTGGCTGCTCCAAGGGCAATGTTTGAATGAATGCCCGCTTGGGGTAAACGGGCCAGCTGGGCGCATCAAAACAGCTTTGAAGCCTTTACTCTTCACGCCCCAGCTTGCTTGCTCTGCCTAATTGCAGCTGTTAATAGCCCCATTGCAATGGCCGTTGCCTTGGCTCATCCAGCATTGCGATTGATCTACATCGCTGCCTATGTGGGGAATGTTCCCCCTTTACGGGGTATCTGCTGGGCTGCTGGCCTCACCTGTAGCGGCATTCTTTACCTAGAAGGCTTGAAGGCAATACTTATTCCTTGATGAGCAAACAATTCAATCAAAAAATAAAAGTGTTACCACCTTGCCAATCTCTTCTGCGCTGCGGCAGGTGTCTATTAGTGTTTCGCTGTCGTGAAAAGCAAAACAAATAAGTTGATCACAGCGGCTCACGATTTCTCGATTACAAATAGCGCTGGCCTCCAGCAGTGGTAGATCATCGTTGTCTGGTTTTTCCACCAGATGCATCACCCGCTCTAATTGCTCGCGAGTTTCGCTGCCCTGGCGATGCAAACTTTGGGGCAGGATCACCGTTAATTTGGCTGGATCCACTGCCAATACACCCCGAATAACCGCTGCATTCACACCCTGAGCGCCAGAAGTGAGCAGATTGTGACCCTCCTGCGCCAGCGAACGGGCAACCAATTCCACTAAATGCACCGAAACAACCGGTACATGACGGGTGCCAAGGATGGCGATTCGTCTTTTACCCGTATCTTGTAGCAATGCCAACTCCTGGGCCAAGGTGTCAACCCGGTCGAGCGTTGGTAAATCGAGGGACCGGGTCACAACCTGTGCAACAACTGAGCTTTGCGTTTGACCGTAGCAGCGCCGGCCTGAACCTGTTGCAGCTCTAGAAACCCAATCGCTTAAATAGCGGTTCGAAAGCGCAATGTTCAGCCACCATTCGTGCCGCATAACTGGCCTTCACAGTTTCATGCAAACGCACGTGGCCGAAGGCTTTTTCAATCACCGCAACAGTTGTGAGGGTGTCGTGATTCACCTTAAGCAGCGGCACATCAAGCTCCTGGGCGCGGCTCACCAATTGCGGCAATGGATCAGCTGCACCGGTGAGAATGAGGCACTGGGTGGAAGATTCCAAAGCTGCCAACTGGATATCGGTGCGATCTGCCCCTGTTACTACAGCCATATTGCGCTGACACCTGAAAAATTCCATCGCGGAATTCACATTCATGGCACCAATGCTCAAGGTTTCAACGAGTAGATCCTTGCGTTCACGGCAGCAGAGCATCTCGGCGCCCAGCCGTTGCACTAATTCCCCCACCGTCACACTGCGCAGCAGGGGGCTGCGAGGCAGCAGGCCATAAACGTGTAAACCAAGGGCCTCAAGGCCAGGCACCGCCCGTTGCGCAGCTTCAATCTGGGCGGGATCGATGTTGTTCAACACCACTCCCAGTAGCTGGTTACCCAATTGGGCTTTGGCCTGCAGCAATGGTTCAACGCTGCGGGCATCTTCCCAGGCATGGGCAATCAATACCGGCGCATTTAAGCCAGTGGCTAATTGCGGCAGGCTTAAACCAAACAACAAGCCTTCGCTAAGGGATCCAGCCGCTTCCAGCAGCGTGATGCCCTCAGCCACACCAAGCATTGCGGCCAGTTCCTTGCTCACCGCTGCTGCATCCACCTTGTGGCCCGTGAGCAACTGCTGCTCGGCGGTAGCAGGGGCAATCGCTTTTAGGGATGTGAGTAGGGCTGCCTCGGGCAATGAGAAAAATTCACCAACAAAACGCACGTCGTCGTCGATAAGCGGTTCGCTTGCGCCTTGCTGCTCCAAACTGGTGGCAAGCGGTTTGCCATACCGAAAAGGCAAGCCGCGATTGCGAAATTGTTGAGCTAAGCCCATCACAAGGGCAGATTTTCCGCTGAAAGGTTCACAGGATCCCACCAATAGGGTGGCGCTGGGATAGCCCATGACGGCAGGATTAGTTAGTAGGAAAATCTACTGTTCGAACTGGTGCAAAAGTGGTTATTGGCGCTTTTAGTGGGAAGAAATGCGCTGTTACCGGGGCTGGCGGCAGTTTTGGCCGGGCTTTATTAACGCAATTTCAGCTGCAGGGGGCTGAATTAATAGCCCTACGCCATAGCGATGAGCCGTTGCAACTAATCAATGCAAACGGCCAAACGGTGCCGCTGGAAACGATTTGTTGGCGAGTGGGAGAAGAAGAAAAGCTTGCCCAAATGCTGCAGGAAGTGGAAATCCTTGTGATTAACCACGGCATTAATAAACTCGGGGCACGAGATACAGCGGCCGCCATCGCAAGCCTTGAGGTAAATACCCTCAGCGCCATGCGGCTACTTGAGCTGTTTCTAAAAAGTTGCAGCCCAGGCACTAAAAATCGTGAGGTTTGGGTAAACACTTCAGAAGCAGAGGTGAATCCAGCTTTGAGCCCCTTGTATGAGATCAGCAAGCGGGCCCTGGGGCAGTTGTTAAGCCTGCGCAGCCTCGATGCCCCATGCCCAGTGCGTCGCTTGGTTTTGGGTCCGTTTAAATCGGCGTTAAACCCCTATGGATTCATGCGAGCTGAGGCGGTGGCAGCAGCGGTTATGAAACAGGCGATTGCAGGCAAAAAGTTAATTATCGTGAGCCCAAATCCCCTCACCTGGCTATTGATGCCACTCACAGAATGGGGGAGAAATATTTACAACCGCAGCTTTACACAAGCTCCCGATCAGTAAGGATTTCGCAACCTTCTTCAGTAACGAGCACTGTGTGTTCCCATTGAGCCGAAAGACTACCGTCTTCTGTTACAACAGTCCAGCGATCTTTCAGGGTGCGGCAGGCTTTTGTGCCGCCATTTAAAATAGGTTCCACAGCCAATGTCATCCCAGCGCGCAGGGTCACATTGGGTAATTCCTTAGTGCGGAAATTAAATACAGATGGTTCTTCATGGAGATTCCTGCCCACCCCATGGCCCGTGTAATCCTCCACTACCGCATAGCCATTGGCTTCCACGTGATCTTGCACAGCCCCAGCGATATCAAGCAACGTATTTCCAGCCTTGATGCGTTTCAGCCCTGCGTATAGGGATTCTTGAGCAACACGAGCCAGCTTCACCGCCGCCGCAGGGGCGTCACCAACACAAATTGTGACGCAGCTATCACCGTGATAACCCTCAAAAAATGCGCCGGTATCAACTTTCAGTAAATCGCCGTCGCGAATTAACCGCTTTGCACTTGGAATTCCGTGCACTACTTCGTTATTAATGCTGGCGCAAATACTGCCACTGAAGCCGTGGTAACCCTTAAAACTTGGTTCAGCATCCATTGAACGGATGCGTTGTTCCGCATAAGCATCTAAATCAGCCGTGGTCATTCCCGGTTTCACGAGCCCCATAATTTCTTTAAGCACCGTTGCAACAATCCGGCCCGATTGGCGCATGATCGTGATTTCCCGAGCGGATTTCAATTCCACCCCCCTACGATTTTGGCGGATGCGTGGCCCTGCCTGGGGCTTGGCCGATACCAAGAGTTCAGCAAATAGATTCATAGTTACCGGCATCCAGGCCCGAGTTAACAAGCTATCAACGGCCACGCCCCTGTTGCGAAAACCAGTGCGATGACCAACTTCTTTCTAATGCTGCGGCGCTGGCATGAACGCCTTGCACCTTTTGTTATTACGCCATTAATGCTCACGGTGATTTCAGGCACCAGCTACCGGCTTTTAAGGGATTGGGGCGGTTTGAGTCGTGATCAAGCGCACCTGCTTTTGGTGTTGCACGAAGGGGAATGGTTGGGGCCAAGGGGCGAAACTATTTACGTTTTGCTCAACGGCCTCGGCCTGCTGTGGATGCTTTGCAGCGGTGGCTTGATGCTTTTACAGAAATTACGCAAGCAAACCACCTCCCCGTAGGGAGGTAAGCTCTTTATTTGGCCCCGCAGCAGCAACCCATACAGGAGTTGCTTATTTCGCAATGACCGCAGAGGAAACAGCCGCAGAGATCACTAACGAGACCAAAACAGCCGAGGCCCCAGCAGCTGAAGCTCCTGTCTCTGACGTTGCATCCCAAGAAACACCAGCAACAAAAAAGCGCAAATTAAGCGCTGCTGAGTTGATGAGCTTTTTTGAAAGCAGCCAACTCAAAAGCGACTTACCCGACATTTACGTGGGCGACACCGTAAAAGTTGGCGTAAGGATTAGTGAAGGCAATAAGGAACGTATCCAGCCCTATGAAGGCGTAGTGATCGCCAAGCGCCATGGCGGAATGCACCAAACCATCACGGTGCGGCGTATTTTCCAAGGTATTGGAGTGGAGCGGGTCTTTATGCTCCACAGCCCTCAAGTGGCCACAATCAACGTGGAGCGTCGCGGCAAGGTAAGGCGTGCCAAGCTCTTCTACCTGCGTGATCGGGTTGGTAAAGCCACCAGGGTGAAGCAGCGCTTCGATCGCTAATCACCGCTTCGTCTTAGAGTTGGTAGCGGTGGGGGTGCATCGCCTCCTGCGTCGTTAGTTCAGTTGGTAGAACGCAGGTCTCCAAAACCTGATGTCGGGGGTTCAAGTCCTCCACGGCGCGTTCGATGCACCCCGCTCCATTTTTTAGGTCTGAAACTGAGGAGAATCATGGAATTGGATCTGCAGCCTGGTGATGTTGTCAAAGTGCTTGAGTCTGCGGCCCTTGGCTGGGTGCGCGCTCGCGTGATTCGAGTGAAATCTGGCGGCCGTGTTGTAGTACAAAGCGACCAGGGCAGGGAATTCACCGCTAGGGGCAATCAAGTGCGTTTGATCGAGCCCGCTGGGTTTCGCCCCTGATGCTGATCATCACAGCCAGTAGTGGCAACAACCTTGAACTAGCTCGTTTAATCGAAAGCGAAGCAATAGCTCAAGGCGTTACTTGCAATATTCTTGATTTATGCAACCTAAATTTGCCACTATTCCACCCTGGCGTGAAAGAAAAAGGGGCTGGAGATGGCCTTGTTGAATTACAAGATGCTTTGCATTCACATAAAAGTATTTTTATTTGCGCCCCTGAATACAACGGTTTAACCCCGCCCGTCCTCAGCAACGCCATCGCATGGCTTTCAGTTGCCTGCAGTGATTTCAGAGAGCTTTTTAATCAGCGCCCGGTTGCCCTTGGCAGCCATAGCGGTGGTGGCGGAGGCAGGGTTTTAATCGCAATGCGCCAACAATTTTCATACCTTGGCTGCACTGTTTTGGGTCGTGAACTGCTGGCTACATTCCAAAAACCAGCTAAGCCAGAAACGATCCAAGCCCTTGTTCAAGATTTGATCAAACTGGAATCAATAACCAGTTGACGGCTGGCACCCAAAAACGCGATAATGGCCTCTGTTCACGGGATACCCCAGCAAACCAGAAAGCCCCACTGAATCTCATCTTAAATTTTTTCTTCACTTTCTAACTGATCAGCATTAACTGAACAGCAACAACTTGAAGTTTTATTGATGTGAATCAACGGCCTTAATTCTCAACTTGGGACTGTAGTTCAATCGGTTAGAGCACCGCCCTGTCACGGCGGAAGTTGCGGGTTCGAATCCCGTCAGCCCCGTTTAAAAACCCTAAATATCCATGGATTCCGGTTCAACGGCTAACCCCGTTCGCGTTCGGCTTGCGCCAAGCCCCACCGGCACCCTTCATATCGGCACTGCCCGCACCGCAGTTTTTAATTGGCTTTTTGCGCGACGCCATGGTGGCAAATTTTTATTGCGCATCGAAGACACCGATAAAGAACGCAGTAATCCAGCCTTTACCGCAAATATTCTGGAAGGTTTGCAATGGCTTGGGCTTGATTGGGATGCTGAACCCGTAATTCAAAGTGCACGGATCGCTGAACATCGCAGCGCAATTCAACAGTTGCTTGATTCAGGCCATGCCTATCGCTGTTTTGCAACTGAAGCTGAATTAACTGCCATGCGGGAGCAGCAGGCAGCCCTAAAGCAAGCTCCTCGTTATGACAATCGCCACCGTAATTTGAGCTTGGCCCAGCAGCAGGAATACAGCGCTGCCGGCCGCCAAGCAACTATCCGTTTTTGCATTGATGATCAACGCAGCATCACCTGGAGTGATCTGGTGCGGGGGGAAATGCGTTGGGCTGGTGCTGATCTTGGCGGCGACATGGTTATTGCCCGCCGCGCCGCTGCTGATCAAATCGGTGATCCCCTCTACAACCTTGTGGTGGTGGTAGATGATGCCGCTATGGCGATAAGCCATGTGATTCGCGGCGAAGACCATATCGCAAATACCGCAAAGCAGTTACTGCTTTATGAGGCCTTAAATTTAGCGATTCCTAAATTTGCCCACACCCCATTAATCCTTAACCAGGAGGGCAAAAAACTATCAAAACGTGATGGTGTTACCTCCGTGGCAGATTTTCAAGCCATGGGTTATACAGCAGCTGCTCTGGCCAACTACATGACCCTGCTGGGCTGGTCTGCCCCAGAAGGGATGGGGGAACGTTTCACACTGAAACAAGCCGCCGCTGTATTTGATTTTGATCGAGTCAATAAAGCTGGTGCCCGTTTTGATTGGGACAAATTAAATTGGCTAAACGGCCAGGTGCTCCATGAACTCGGCCGTGAACAGCTCGAGCAGCAATTACAGCCTCTTTGGCAAGCCGCCAATTTTGCTATCGAACAAAAATCATTGGCCTGGCGCTTAAAACTATGCAACTTGCTTGGACCATCCCTTACCCTTCTCGCCGATGGGGTAGAGCAGGCAAAACCTTTTTTTGTACAACCAGAATTAACACCAGAAGCCCTTTCCCAACTCCAAATTCCAAACGCAATTTCAGGCCTCCAGGCCCTATTCGCGTTAATTCCAGATCATCCAATCGATAGCAGCAGCGCCCAAGAATTGATCAACCAAACCTGCGAGGCAGCAGGCATTAAAAAAGGTTTATTGATGAAAAGTTTGCGCGCAGCCCTGTTGGGGCGTTTGCAAGGGCCTGATCTAATTGAAACTTGGTTGTTACTCAACAGTAGTGGCGACGACCGCCTCCGCTTGCAGCGTTGCTGGCTCTAATTCCACTAACCCCAATTTTTTTGCTAGCCATGGTGCACTGAGCCCTTGCAAACCAACGGTCATTAAAATCGTTAAAAAAACCAATCCCTGCAACCGCCCTGCCCCTGAAATTCCCGCCTGCTCTAGGCGAATTGCAAACAAGCTGGCAATTGCTGCAGTAACGATGCCCCGCGGCGCTAACCATGTGATCAGCAGCCGTTGAGCCCCATCTAGCGGCAAGCCAAAAGTGGCAACAGAAATCGCTATGGGCCGCACCAGCAGCATCAACACCAACACACAACCCACACCGCCCAAACCCAAAGGGCTTAGTTCCTGCCAAGACACATCAGCCGCTAGCAACGGAAATAACAAGGTGATTGCTAATTGAGCTAATTGCCGAATTAAGCCATCTAGTTGTTCAGGAGCTGCGGATGGCCTGCGGCCCACAACAACACCAGCAGCAACTGCCGCTGGTAAACCTGATTCCGGCAGGAAGGCCTCACAACTTGTAAACATCAACAGCAAAACTCCAAGGCTTAATTGCAGCCGTAACCCCAACACATCCGTTTCATTTGGTAAACGTCGCAAGATTTCAGAAAGAAATAGCCCACTCAGAGCGCCAACTAATAAACCAAACCCCAGCCGCAGCACTAAGCCCTGCGCTACCCCTTGCCAGCTCTGCAAATCACCCAATACCAATTCCAGCAACATCAATGCCAATACCGCACCTATTGGTTCCAGCACTAAACCTTCCGCTTCCAATAACTCGCCAAGGGGGGCTCGCAGGCGCATTTGTTGCACCAATGGGTTCACCACAGTTGGACCAGTAGCCAAAACGGTGGCGCTAAAAACAGCTGCCAAGGGCCAGTTCAAACCGGCTAACCAATGGGCTGCTAACAAACCACCAATAAGGGCAACCACAAAGCGCACAAGCACAATGCGCAGCACCGCATTTTTTAATTCACCACCAGGCAAGCGCAGATTCAAACCACCATCAAAAAGCACCAAGCTGACCAATAAACCCACCACCGTGCCAAGGCCAGAACCAAGATCCAGTGGTTCAATCCAATGAAATCCAGCCCTTCCAACTATCAATCCGCTAGCCAGTAGCACCACCACCCCAGGCAAGCTGGTGAGACGTGAAATCAATTGCGCTGAGGCACCAGAGGCAATCGTTACGCCCCAAAGCAGGCCGAGGCGATCTTCACTCATTACCCCAGAATGCTGGAGAGGGAGGTTTTAAACTTAATTAATGGTTCAGCTATCCAAACTGGCTCGCAT
>NZ_CEXBMR010000014.1:0-18774 GCF_982614295.1 Synechococcus sp. | reverse complement strand
CCAGCTGGCGTGCAATTTTTGCTGAAGCCGTGATCCTCTATAAACACAATTCATGAATGCTCTAGAAATGGCCCGATTAGTAGTGCTGGTTCAAGTTAAAAACTGGGATTCACATTGAGCAAACCCTTACTGCTGTTAATTGATGGCCATTCACTGGCTTTTCGAAGCTTTTACGCCTTCTCAAAAGGTGGCGAAGGCGGGTTGAGCACAAAGGCTGGGGTGCCCACAAGCGTTACCTATGGCTTTTTAAAAGCATTGCTTGATAACTGCAAACCATTAAAACCAGATGGTTTGGTAGTGGCATTTGATACCGCTGAACCAACCTTTCGCCATAAGGCCGATGAAACTTATAAGGCCCATCGAGATGTGGCACCAGAACATTTCTTTAGTGACCTTGCAAACCTGCAACAAATTCTTAAAGAAAGCCTTGATATCCCCCTCGTGATGGCACCGGGCTATGAAGCAGACGATGTGCTCGGCACCTTGGCAAACCGTGCTGCAACAGAAGGCTGGCGGGTGCGAATCCTCTCAGGCGATCGCGATCTATTTCAACTGGTAGACGACCAGCGCGATATTTCTGTGCTCTACATGGGGGGTGGCCCCTATGCAAAAAACAGTGGCCCCACGGAAATCCGCCGCGAAGGGGTTATCGCCAAACTGGGGGTTACCCCAGAAGAAGTGGTGGATCTAAAGGCCCTCACAGGCGATAGTTCAGACAACATCCCAGGAGTTAAAGGTGTTGGCCCAAAAACTGCAATCAATTTGCTAAAAGAATTTCAAGATGTGGATGGTATTTATGCCGCCCTCGAGCAATTAAAAGGCCCAAAAGATTGCAACGGCAGCCTCAAAGGGGCATTGATTGAAAAATTAAGGGCCGATCGAGAAAATGCTTACCGCTCAAGAATGCTGGCCGAGATACTCATAGATGTGCCCCTACCAACCGAACCACGGCTGCAGCTTGGAACTGTAAAATCAGATGAACTTAGCAGCAACCTAGAGGAATTAGAACTACACAGCCTCGTTAAACAGGTAGTAAATTTTGCCCAGCTATTTTCTCTAGAAAAACCAGAACAAACAAGCAACATAAACTCCCTAAGTAATCATCTCGAAGATAATTCTCAAGGCAATTCCAACGGCATACTAAATGCTAATGATGAAGAAAATAAATCTGTAGAAGAAAATTTAAATAACCAACACACATTAGAACCTCAGATAATTTCAACAGCTGCAGCTCTTGATTACTTAGTAGCAAAGTTACTAACTTGCACTGATTTCAAAGCACCCATTGCTTTAGATACAGAAACCACAAGCCTCAACCCTTTCCAAGCCGAACTGGTGGGTATTGGGGTGGCATGGGGTGAGGGGATCACTGATTTGGCTTATATCCCAATCGGTCACCAAAACCGGCTCGGCAGCCCAGCCCAGCTGCCCCTCGATCTGGTGCTAACCGCCCTAAATCCTTGGATTATTAGCAGCTCCCATCCCAAGGCGTTGCAAAATTCAAAATACGACCGCTTGATTCTGCTGCGCCACGGATTGCCCCTTGGAGGGGTGGCAATAGATACGATGTTGGCTGATTATTTGCTAGATCCAAATGCCAAACATGGCCTGGACGAATTAGCAAAACGCAATTTCAGTTTCACTCCCACTAGCTTCACTGATTTAGTACCAAAAGGGCAAAACTTCAGCACTGTATCCATAGAAGCTGCCGCTCAATATTGCGGTATGGATGTGCATCTCACCTGGCGATTAGCTAAGTTGCTACGAGAGAAATTGAGCGCCAGCGGCGAAGCATTAAATCAGCTTCTTGATGATTTAGAACTGCCATTAGAACCAGTGCTTGCGCTGATGGAAGCAACTGGCATTCGTATTGATATTCCTTACCTGCAGGAGTTGGGAGCTGAAATGGCAAAACAATTGCAATTACTTGAGCTAGCAGCCCGCACAGAAGCAGGTGTTGATTTCAATCTGGCTAGCCCAAAACAACTAGGGGAATTGCTATTTGAAACCCTTGGGCTGGATCGCAAAAAATCGCGCAAAACAAAAACCGGTTGGAGCACTGATGCAGCGGTGCTTGAAAAATTAGAAGCTGATCATCCACTGGTGCCATTAGTGCTAGAGCACCGCACATTAAGTAAATTAAAAAGCACTTATGTAGATGCTTTACCGCTGCTGGTGGAAGCGGAAACCAGCCGCGTTCATACCGATTTCAACCAAGCCGTTACTGCCACCGGCAGGCTATCAAGCAGTAATCCAAATCTCCAAAACATTCCAATCCGCACTGCCTACAGCCGGCAGATTCGTAAAGCATTTTTACCCCAAGAGGGCTGGAAGTTATTAAGTGCTGATTATTCCCAAATCGAATTGCGAATTCTAGCTCACTTAAGTAAAGAAGAAGTATTGGTAGATGCCTACAACAACGGCTACGATGTGCATGCACTTACAGCAAGGTTATTGCTAGATAAGGCTCCAACTGAAAGCATAAGTAGTGATGAACGCAGGCTAGGAAAAACAATTAATTTTGGGGTGATCTACGGCATGGGCGCCCAACGTTTCGCAAGGGAGGCCGGAGTAAGCCAAAGCGATGCTAAGGAATTTCTTGTTAAATATAAGCAGAGATATCAAAAAGTATTCGCTTTCCTTGAATTACAAGAAAGGTTGGCATTAAGCCGCGGCTATGTAGAAACAATTATGGGAAGGCGTCGTTTATTTAATTTTGATCCCAATGGGCTCGGACGCCTCAAAGGCAAAGATCCCCTTGAGATCAACCTTGAAGTAGCCCGCAGAGGAGGCATGGAAGCTCAGCAACTACGAGCAGCTGCCAATGCACCAATTCAAGGCTCGAGCGCCGATATTATTAAAATTGCGATGGTGCAATTACAACAAAAACTAATGGCATCTCAACTGCAAGCAAGGTTGCTACTGCAAGTTCACGATGAGTTGGTGCTGGAAGCCACGCCAGTAGCTCTGGATCAGGTGCTTACTCTCACCCGTGAAACGATGGAAGCGGCTGTTCTACTTTCAGTGCCTTTAAAAGTAGAGATTGGCGTTGGTCCAAACTGGATGGAAACCAAGTGAAATAACCCACTGAATATGACACTCAAGTTCAACAACACCCTCAGCCGTAAGATTGAAGAATTTCAACCCTTAATTGCCGGCCAGGTAAGTATTTATTGCTGTGGTGTAACCGTATACGACCTATGCCATCTGGGCCATGCCCGCAGTTACATCGCTTGGGATGTACTGCGCCGTTATCTGATTTGGAGTGGTTACAAAGTTACCTTTGTGCAAAATTACACCGATATAGACGATAAAATTCTCAATCGCGCAACTGCAGAAGGTAGCTCGATGCAGGAAGTTAGTGAGCGCAATATCAACGCCTTTGAGCTCGATATGGCTCGCTTAAATATTCTGCCCGCCGATCGGATGCCAAGGGCCACCCGTTGCCTTGATGGCATTCGCGCCTTGATAACAGAACTGGAAGCAAAGGGGGCGGCCTACAGCGCTGATGGCGATGTTTATTTCGCCGTAGCAAAAGCAAACGGTTATGGCCTGCTTAGTGGCCGTAACCCTGATGAACAGCAGCAGGGGGCCAGTGGGCGCACCACTAGCAGCGAAGATGCCCGCAAGCAACATCCCTTTGATTTTGCCCTTTGGAAAGCGGCAAAACCAGGGGAACCGAGCTGGGAATCCCCCTGGGGCCACGGTCGCCCCGGTTGGCATATCGAATGTTCAGCCATGGTGCGCCAAGAATTTGGCGACAGCATTGATATTCATCTTGGCGGCGCAGATCTGATCTTTCCGCATCATGAAAATGAAATCGCCCAATCTGAAACTGCCAGTGGGAAACCACTAGCCCGCTACTGGCTACACAACGGCATGGTGAATGTTGAAGGCACAAAAATGTCTAAATCACTAGGCAACTTCACCACGATCCGTGCCTTATTAGATAGCGGTATTTCGCCGATGACCCTGAGATTTTTTGTGCTGCAAGCCCATTACCGCAAACCATTGGATTTCAGCGCAGAAGCTTTGGCAGCGGCTGCCACTGGTTGGAAAGGCTTAAATAATGCCTTGCAACTAGGAGCTCGCCATAAGGAAATGTTGAGCTGGGCTGCTATTGATCCAATTTCAGCCCCCTGGCTTGCCGCAAGCCAAGGCCGCTTTAGTGCCGCAATGGACGACGACCTTAATAGTTCCGCAGCCCTTGCAGTGTTATTTGAACTGGCAAAACCACTGCGAGCGCTTGCGAATCGCTTAGAGCGGGGCGATGTTCCAAGCATTGAGGAACGGGCCTTGGGCTGCCAATGGCAACTGCTGCAAGAACTGGCAGGGGTGCTTGGTTTAAAGGCAGAAGAAGCTGAGTTCAACAGCTCTAACGCAATTAATAGGCAGAGTGATTCAGAATTTGAGACTGAAATTGAGGCTCAAATTGAGGCTCGCAAGGCGGCAAAAGCAAACCGCAACTTTGCTGAAGCAGACAACATCAGAGCTGCTCTAAAAATGCAAGGAATTGAATTGATCGATAAACCCGGTGGTAGTACTGAATGGCTGCGTAGTTAGGGTTTTTGTTGATCGCGCATTAACAATTCAATTTTACGAATGCTGGCTGCAGTTGCAGTCCACACTTCTTTTGTGAATTCGTCTTGGCATTGCTCTACTAATTGCTCAATTGATTCACCGCGATCAAACGCATCCCAAAGTTGCCGTTCAAGCTTGGCTCGTTCAATGAAATTCCAACGTTGCAGCCAGGGCATTTTCATGGCGGATTTGGATAGCTTCTTGCATCTTGGCCAGGCGTGGAAGCTACCCACGCCAATGGCACACTTGAGCCATTACACCGCCTAAACGAAACCAGTGAAAGCCCTCTCAATACTTGGCTCCACCGGATCGATCGGCACCCAAACCCTGGAGATCGTTGATGATTTCCCAGAGCTTTTCAAGGTGGTGGCCCTCACAGCTGGCAAAAATTTAGATCTGCTTGTTAAACAGATTCAGCGCCATCGCCCTGAGGTGGTGGCCTTAGCTGATCCCAACAGCATCGCGGAGCTGCAGGAACGGCTAACTAGTTGTGGTGCTGCACTTAAACCGCCGGTATTACTGGCGGGCAGTGATGGTATTTGCGCAGCTGCTGCTTGGGCTTCTGCTGATCTTGTTGTTACCGGCATCGTGGGTTGCGCCGGCCTTTTGCCCACCCTTGCAGCAATCCGCGCCGGTAAAGATTTAGCCCTAGCGAATAAAGAAACTTTGATTGCAGCTGGCCCAGTGGTGCTGCCAGAACTTGAAAAAAGCGGCTCCCGTTTACTGCCAGCTGATTCTGAACATTCAGCTATTTTTCAATGCCTTCAAGGCACACCATGGGCTGATTCAGCCCGCCTTTCAACGGGTATTGCCCCCCCGGGCCTGAGGCGCATTCAGCTCACCGCCAGCGGTGGGGCATTCCGTGATTGGGATCCCGCTGATTTATCCAAAGCAACAGTGGCAGATGCCACCAGCCATCCCAACTGGAGCATGGGCCGCAAAATTACCGTTGATTCAGCTTCTTTGATGAATAAAGGGCTTGAAGTAATAGAAGCCCACTATTTATTTGGCCTTGATTACAACGAAATTGAAATTGTTATTCATCCCCAGAGCATCATCCATTCAATGGTGGAACTAGCCGATTCATCGGTGCTAGCTCAATTGGGTTGGCCCGACATGAAATTGCCGCTGCTCTATTGCCTCAGCTGGCCCCAGCGGCTGGAAACCCCCTGGCGCCGCCTTGATCTCACCGAAGTAGCTGAGCTCACTTTTCGCAAACCAAACCCAGCGATGTATCCATGCATGGATCTTGCCTATGCGGCCGGTAGAGCTGGCGGCACCATGCCCGCAGTGCTAAATGCCGCAAATGAACAAGCCGTTGCAATGTTTTTAGAAGAACGTATTCAGTTTTTAGATATCCCCAAATTAATCGAACACACCTGCACAAAACACCAGCAGGAACTACGGGCAGATCCCAGCCTGGCAGACGTTTTAGCGGTAGATAGCTGGGCGCGGCTGATAACAGCAGAAGCCGCCCCATAGCCGAAAAGATTCCGCACAGTACTTCCACAACGGCCAAAACTTGGCTAACAAGTACAGAGGTTGCCTATTGCTTGCCATGCCCCTCTCAGCCGTTGAATGCCCCGGCGATGTTTGCCATAGCCACCACGGCGGCCATGAAATTGAACGTTCTGAACTGCAGGAAAGCCTGAGGGCCCACGGAGAAGAATGGTGCGAAAGGCTCGCGGAACGCATCTACGAAATTTCAATCGATACCTTTTCCCAAACCGTTGTGCCAATGCTGCAGCAGCAAGGCTGGCAAAAGCGCCATCTCGACTGGGAATTCAAGCTTGGCAAAGAGATGATGGAAGTAGAACGCACGGTGGCAGACGGCACTATTAATGCAGTGGAAAGCTTTCTGCGCAGCAACGAAATCCAGCGTCTTTTCGTAAAAGAATTGGTGGGTGGCACCTTTGCTGAGGCCGATCAAAACAAGATGCGCTCTAAAGCTGTGCGCCAAGTGATCGAAGAAGAACTTTTAGCCTTCCTGCAGGAACGCCACGATGAATTAATAAATCGAGTGGGTGAAGCCCTTCTACCTGAAGCCGGAGGCGACCTTGAACAGGCCCGGATCCAAGCCAGTGAAGGTTTAGAGGATGTACATCACCTCCTGGTTAATCACAGCGAAGCAAACCGTTAATGCTGCCTCAGCAGAAGGTTCAATATCACCTGTTGTTATGTGCTTCCCCCACTAAGCCCCTTTGCCACCAGGGGCCTTTAGGGGCGCAATGCTGGGAGCAATTAAAAAAGAGCCTCAAGGCCGCGGGGCTGGAGCAGCCTGAGCGTGAGGAAGGAGTGGTGTTACGTACAAAGGCCGATTGCTTGCGCTTGTGCAGCAACGGACCGGTGCTACTTGTGTGGCCTAGCGGCCACTACTACGGCGAGCTCACCCCCAAGCGGATCGAGCGAATCGTGGCTCAACACCTAATCAATGGGGAGCCGATCACTGAATGGTTGATCAAGCAAAACAGCTTTTAACCACTGAGCCGTGAAACGATCGCCCCAGCAGGCCAAGGGATGATCACCTTTGGCGTGAAATCCGTTGTGCCCCCCGTTTGGCGTGAGCACCACTTTTAGTGATGGGCAGGTTTGCTCATCGCGTAAGCGTTGGGCAGTGCTTGCTGTTACCCAGGGATCATCAAGGGCCTGCAAAAGCAAACTAGGCACCTTAAGTTCAGATAATTTATGAATTGGGCTCGCTGCTTTGTAATAGGCAGCAGCATTGCTGTAGCCCCAGCGGGGAGCAGTGATTGCTTCATCAAAATCTCGAATAGTTCTTACTTTCCGCAAGGCATGGCGTTCATGTTCATTTATGCCAACTGCATCTTCCAGGGTTTGCTTCACTAAACGCTTCACCAACCAATGCTGATAGATGCGGTTGCGGGGCCGCTCGATTGATGCTGAACACAGGCCGAGATCCAACGGGCTACTAGTGCAAACCAGCGCATCAAGGCAGCTTTTGCCATCAATATTGAGGCCGGGATCCAAGCAGGCATTGAGCAGAATCGTGCCGCCAAGGGAGATACCAACCCCCACCAGGGGCTTACCTGCCGCCAAGCCACGACCCACGGCCAGCACCGGCGCTAGATCTTGATTGCAAAGTGCTGCATAGCTACCTGGAGCCAGCGCTCTGCCCTTTCCTGCCCCCCGCAAATTGAGACGCAGCACCGCAAAACCACTGGCCTGTAGGGCAAGGCCCATGCGCCGCAACCCCTCTCGATCGCTGCTGCCGCCCAGGCCATGGAGCAAAAGCACCAAGGCCAGCGGCTTGGGGTGGGGGTCGTGAAAAGCCAGCAGGGCGCCGCCGCAAGGAAGCCGCACTGGCACTGGCACGCCTTGATCCGGAGGCAATTTTGGCAGCCGCAAGGTATCTCGCAGGGTTTGTAAATCCCCACCCCACCAGGGAAACCGGGATTTAAAAGCGGATAACGCCATCGCCTTTAGCTATGCCGGATTAACAGCTAACCAATCGGCTAAAGCTTGAGGAACCACATCTTCAGCGCTGGTGATTTCAAGTATTCGACCCACTGCAGCAGGTAATTCGATGGCATCAAGGCATACCTTTGCCACCAAACGGCGCGGAATACTGCTGCTTTCTTGCTGATCAGCATCTGTAAAACGAATTCCCTGCAATTCCAGCTGCTCTTCTGCTTCTTTGAGGCCGCCAGGGCGCACGATCGTGTATTTCAAACCACTAGCTGCAAGCCAGCGTTCCCCGAGGCGCTTCCAAAGCAAGATGAGGCCAAACAAGTTAAGGGGGTGAAATAAACGGCCGCTGCAGAGGGAACTAACCAACACCACACGCTCTACCCCAGCCTTTTTACAGGCGGATATTTGAGCTCTTATGCCCAACGCATCCACTTTTAAAGGCCCTGCAAGATCAAGCGAAGGCCTTGCGCCTGTGGCGATCACCAAGGCATCACAACCACTTAAAGCGGCCACAAGTGCAGCTTGATTAGCCAAATCCAAACGCTTTATTTCCACTTTCCCATCAGCAAAAGCTTGCGGCACCTGGGAATCTGGTCGCAGGATTGGCACAACTTGGTTGCCCCGCAAAAGGGCTTCATCCACCACACGCCAGCCCGTTTTCCCGGAGGCACCAGTAACTGCGATACGCATTAAAAAAGAGGCAACAATTCCTGTTCTAAACAATTCACTTCAGCCCACGCACCGCGGCTACGCAAATTACGTAATCTCAAAATTAATGGGTCGATATCGCACTCTTGATTAAGACAACATTCCAGTTTTTTTACCAGTTCCTTAAGCACTGAAGGGGAATTGGGCGCAGGATTAGGCATCAACTTTTAAGCGGCAATCTCTATGCATGGAAGCTAGGTCCGCCAGCGCCACTAACCCTGCGTACATACACTCAAAATATTGTTATGGCTTCTCCTTCTTTTGCCATCAGCCGGCTACAAAGCAGGCCAGCGCTGGGAATTCGCCCCCGTCGCTGGCAGCAACGGCTTTTGGAATTACTGCGTAGAAGGCTGCAATTAGCAGCTCCGGGCGTTTGCACTGATGTGTTGATCCATGCCGGGCCGGGCGCCGGCAAAACCCTCGGCAGCCTTCATTCCTTTTTGCAACTACGCCAAGGCCAGCAGTTGCAAGCAATCTGCATTTGCTGCCATCGCAGTTCAATTGCCAACCAGTGGAAAATTGCAGCAAGAAGGCTTGGCCTCGATTTAGGGGAGGGTGTGTTGGGGTCTGATGGTTTGATTTGCAGCTATCAAGCCGCTAATCGCGATCCTCAGCAATGGCGGCTCCTATTGCAAAGCCAAGCACCTTTGCAACATTGGCTGCTGGTGGCAGATGAGGTGCATCACCTTGGCTTGGATCCACTACAACCGGAGGAAGGGGGTTGGGGCCACAGCTTTGAACAACTCAGCAGTGGTGCCAAATTACGACTAGGGCTCACCGGCACGCCATTTCGCGCCGACCAATTGCAGTTTTGTTCCTCCCATCAACAACTCGTAAAAATCAACGGGATAAGCCAACGAATAATTACCCCCGATTTAGTAATAACGCCTCAGGAATTAATTAATTCAGGTGATGTGAGGCCGCTACGGTTTCATTTCCAGGATGGCTGGATCGAATACGAAAACAAGGAACGCTCTGCCTTATCGGCTGAACAACGCGAGAGCTGGCGAGCAAGAAACCTGCGGCGGGCAGTGCGCTTGGGTGATCGCAGCAGTATTGCTCTGCAGGTGTTGCTGCAAGCACGAAAACGGCGTGAAGCTTTGCAAGAGCAACAGCCGGGGGCGGCTGGTTTGGTGGTTGCCCGCGATATCAGCCATGCCCGGGGCATTAGTTGCCTGCTGGAGGAGGAAGGCGACAAGGTGGTGCTTGTGCATTCACAAGATCCAGGCGCAGCAGAGGCCCTGAGTCGCTTTCAAGGGGGAGAAGGGGAATGGCTGGTAAGCGTTGACATGTGCGCCGAGGGTTTTGATGCCCCACGGCTAAGGGTGGTTGCCTATCTCACAACAGTTACAACCCGCAGTCGGTTTTTGCAGGCGATCACAAGGGCAGTGCGCCTCGATGGCAGCCGCAGTGCAATTGAACCAATGCCACGGCATGCCTCCTACATACATGCCCCTGCTGATCCATTACTGATGGCATACGCCCGTAATTGGAGCCTCAGCTCCCCCTATTTATTGGCACCTGAGGGGGCTGAGGAAATCAGCCCTGAAGCAGCGCTTAACAGCGGCAACTGGCGGCCTGAGCAGCGGGCGGTAAGCGATGCAGCTGGGGCTGTGATTGAAATCAAGGAGCCCCAGCTGCCGGGATTTCTTGCTGCTTGAGGTGCCAGTCACATTTGGTTAGGAGCTGGCCGAGCGCAGTCACAATTAAGGGAAATCGCTGTTGCTTAATAAAGCAGCGGATAAAAAGGAGCCCGGAGCCCACCGCGAGCACGTCACCCCTAACTCCGCTGCCGGGCAGTGGAGTTTTTTTTTGCTCTACCCTCAGCTTTATTTCGCAACAGGCTTTAATTTCTTCTAAGCCTTGCCAAGCAGAACAGGATCGATACCTTCTGGCAATGCAAACAATTTTTTTCACCAGCTTGGTTGCACAGCCAGTTGCATTTCTGCTAGCTGGTGCTGTTGGTTTTCTGCCTACTGCGCCGGTAAAGGCGCAAACCATGATCACGGTGGAGCCTTTCCAGCTTCCTGCAATTCCCCAAGCTGTGATTCGCGAAACTGTTACTCCTAAAACTGTGCCACGAGCCGTTTGGCGTTTGCGTGGTGCTGCATACCTAGATGATCCATGGCATCGCTTGCCTGCTAATCAACTGCAAGGGGTGGAGCTGCCCCGTTCTTTGCAGGTGGATCCCAGCCCAGATCCAAGCCAGCGGCTCTAACAGCAAGGCTGATCAAGCCCAGTATCCAGGATTTTATCTGGTTAGGCTTTAAGCGAATGGATTCCGCATAGAGCGCTTTATTTATGGCCGATTTAGAAGTACAAAGTTCAAACAATTTCCTAGAAAATGTAGTAGTGGTGGGCTCCGGCCCCGCTGGTTACACCGCGGCTTTATATGCAGCTCGGGCAAACCTCAACCCGATCCTGATCACTGGCTATCAAGAAGGGGGCATACCTGGCGGGCAATTAATGACCACCACCCATGTGGAAAACTTTCCCGGTTTTCCAGATGGAATCATGGGCCCTGAGTTAATGGATCGCATGCGTGCCCAAGCGGTGCGTTGGGGCACCCGTTTAATCGAAGCAGATGCAACAGCTATTAATCTTTCAAAGCGCCCCTACTCAGTTCAGGTAGAAGGTGAAACGATTTCTAGCCATAGCTTGATCATCGCCACAGGGGCAAGTGCTAATCGACTTGGCATTCCAGATGAAGCTAAGTTTTGGAGCCACGGCATCAGTGCCTGCGCAATTTGCGATGGGGCCACACCGCAATTCCGCAATGAACAACTAGCGGTGGTTGGGGGCGGAGATTCCGCCTGTGAAGAGGCGGTGTATCTCACTAAATACGGCAGCCATGTGCATCTGATCGTGCGCCGCGAAAACCTGCGGGCAAGTAAAGCCATGGCTGATCGGGTTCTAGCAAATCCTCAGATCACCGTGCACTGGAATCGCCAATTGGGCAGCCTTGCCGGCACTGATTGGCTTGAACAGCTCAGCTTGCTTACAAGTGAAGGCGAACCGGCAGAAACCCTTGCGGTGCGCGGCATTTTTTATGCCATCGGCCACACCCCAAACACTCGCCTCCTGGAAGGGCAACTACCCCTTGATAACAAGGGTTATCTGATCACCCAAGCAGGTTCCCCAGCCACCGCTAAAGAAGGCGTATTTGCCGCAGGGGATGTGGCCGATTCCGAATGGCGCCAAGCGATTACCGCAGCCGCTAGCGGCTGCCAAGCGGCCCTGGCAGCAGAACGCTGGCTCAGTGAACACAACCTCGCTACCACCGTGAGCCGCCAAGTTGTTGATCCCATTGCAGCTGAACAACCGCTTAAAACAGAAGAAGTTACCGAAGAAAATTTCAATCCAGATGCCCTTTGGCAGGGGGGAAGCTACGCCCTAAGGAAGCTTTATCACAACAGCAAAAAACCGCTGCTGGTGATCTACACATCTCCAGATTGCGGCCCTTGCCATGTGTTTAAGCCTCAATTGCGCCGCATCCTGAATGAATTAGAAGGCGCCGCCCAAGGGGTGGAAATAAATCTGAATGAACACAACGACATCGCAACTCAAGCCGGTGTAACCGGCACTCCAACGCTTCAATTATTTATGGGAAAAGAACTTAAACAGCAATGGCGTGGCGTACAACAACGCAGCAGTGTGAAAGCTGCAATTGAGGCGCTTCTTTGATCTAACGGCGGCGTGGGCCACCAGGGCGGTTGCCTCCGCCAGGGGGCCTGCCGCCAGGAGCAGAAGCGTTGCGTTCTCGGTAAGTGATCCGCCCCCGGGTGAGGTCGTAAGGGCTAATCTCCACCAAAACTTTGTCGCCCGCTAGTAATTTGATGCGAAATTTTGTGAGCTTGCCTGCTGCACGGCACAAACATTGGTGGCCAGCAGGTTGCTCCAAAGTAACCAGATAGAAACCGTTCCCCTGCTCTTTTTCAATCACACCACTCGTTTCGATCATGCAGGGGGCAGGCCAAAAAAACAATTCAGTTGCAGTTTAAGGCGCAGGTGCACTACCAACAGCTACAGCCCCCACCCACCTTGCTGCTGCATAAGCCCTATGGAGTGCTGAGCCAGTTTCGGCGCGAACCCGGCAGTAGCTGGGAAAGCCTGGCCTCACTGGTGGCTCAGCCAGGCGTATATGCCGCTGGCCGCCTTGATGCCGATAGTGAAGGCCTGTTGATACTCACAGCAAATGGTGCTTTGCAACATCGCCTCACCGATCCCCGCTGGGGGCATTGGCGTTATTACTGGGTGCAAGTAGAGGGCAGCGCTGATCAAGCCGCTATTGAAAAGTTGCAACTGGGAATCCAGCTGAAAGACGGCTTTAGCAGGCCAGCAAGGGCCCGTTTGCTGCAACCGAATGAATATGAACCATTGCCAGCTCGGCTGCCACCGATAAGGCAACGTTTAACTGTGCCCACCAGCTGGATTGAGTTGGGCTTGCAGGAGGGTCGAAATCGCCAGGTGCGACGCATGAGCGCTGCGGTGGGATTACCCACCTTGCGCTTAATTCGCGTTGGCATCGATTTAATGGACGGCGCTGATCTTCTAAACCTCGAA
Organism: Synechococcus sp.; assembly: GCF_982614295.1. Lineage (NCBI taxonomy): Bacteria > Bacillati > Cyanobacteriota > Cyanophyceae > Synechococcales > Synechococcaceae > Synechococcus > Synechococcus sp. The sequence goes on along the minus strand of NZ_CEXBMR010000014.1, from coordinate 5,493 downwards.
GGCCTTGCCGTGGGGGAGTGGCGGCCAGTAACGGCTGAGGAGGAGCAACGGCTACAGCGGCTTGCTAACTAGCCCATCACCCCTTGCAGCTCGCGCACCGTCATTAGTTGGCCGTAGTAGTAATTAGCGCGGGCCCGCTCGGCTGATATTTCTAGTGCATCGATCACATCGGGGCCAACGCTGGCCCAAAGGTGATTGCCGCAAACACGATCGAGTTCAGCTTCCGCTTCCTGTTCAAGGTTTGCTAAGCGCCGTTGCAGGTTTTTGATTTGGGCGATTGCCATAACAAATAAAAGAGCTCAGAAGGGCAGTTTCTTTTTTGCATCCTTATCAAGATCGGCTTCCATCTCACGAAGGCGCCGCAGGATGCTGGTGAAATATTCCTGGAGATAGGCCTCCAGGCCTGTGGTTTCAGCAGGATCAAGGCCGAAGGAGGTGTAGCTCTGCTCCATTGCTGAAGTGAGGCTTACCCCTCCCCCGGTGACCTCTGCAAATGCCAATCTCTCGGCAATATTCACCCCAGGTTCAAAAAAGGATGCCACCCCTTGCATTGCGCGTATCAATAAAGGCGAAACTCGAATTACACGAGCATCCCTGCGGCTAAAGCGTTCGCATAACTGCACAACCTCGCCGGTATTCCAGGCTTTAGGGCCCACCACCGGGAAGCAGGCGCCAACGGTTTGCTCCTGAGCAAGGGCAGCCACGGCGAAACGAGCTACGTCTTGGGTGTTCATATAAGCAATTGGCGTTGAGCTGCCACTAACCCACACGGTTTGGCTTTCCAGCACTGGAATTGCAAACTGACCAATCACCCCTTGCATAAAGGCGCAAGTGCGCAGAACTGTGTAAGCGAGGCCCGATTCAGCCAACAACTGTTCAGTGCAGTATTTGATGTCCATCAAAGGCACATCGCGGAAGCTTTCCGCCTCCAGCAAGGAGATAAAAACAAACCGCTCTAAACCAGCTCTGCGGCAATGGTTAAGCAGATTTAATTTGCCATCCCAATCGATGCGATAAACGCTTTCACTATCGGTTGGCCTTGCAGTGGCTGCGTCGATTACTGCCTCTTGCCCCTCAAGGGCGTAGGCGAGGGAATCCTCTTCCAGCAGGTTGCCGCGGGTTAATTCACAACCCCATTCCTGCAAAAAAGCTGCTTTACGCGGGGAGCGCACCATGCAACGCACCTGATGCCCAGCATCCAGGGCCCGCCTTGCAATTTGACGGCCCAAGGTGCCTGTAGCACCCATTACAAGTACCTGCATCAGCACCCCTCAGTGCTGGGGAGCTTAATAAACCAAGGAGGGCTGCCGAGGGGAAAGCTCAATCTCCTTGCAACTTAAGTAATAAGGCGCCACCCACTAAACCCAATGGGATTAATACCCAAAAAACTGCTGCGATACCAAAAATTTCAGATGCCACTAGAAGAATTTCTGTTTGTTTTAGCTTATCGGGCTAAGCGCAATACCTCAGCCCAGGGGGCATCAGTGCGAAATTGCATCGCCTGAATCCCGCTCGCTGCAGCTTGCCAACCGGCGCCAACTAGTGCCTTAAGTAGGTCTTTTAAAGGGGGCATATCGCCCCCCAGCTGCCTTGCTAGATCGGCCAAGGCAAATGCTTCCGGTTGTTCTGCCGCATCATTTATTAAGCGTTGCAACTGCTTCAGCGCTGGCGGCGAAAGGGAATTGAGCCCTGCCTTCTGCTCCAGTTCAAGGGCAGCTTTTAAAACTGTTGTGTTTTGCAGTGGCCCTCGCCAAAGGGGGCCGCTTGTTACGGGCTCTGCCCCGCAATTGCTGCAAATTCCAAGCGATTTCCATGCCAACAATGAAGTGCCCCAGTGATTGCCGCAACGGTGGCAATAGGCCTGCAAACCCAGCAGGGCTTCTTCTGCTGCTGCAGGCCGGCGAGTTAATTGCACCGCACTGCGAAAGGTGCGGCCTTCGCTGAAACAAAGCAGTGGTTGCACGCCATGGCCCATGGCCCAGGCGGCCCGAGCCACAGCTCCCATCTGCAGCCGCAAAGCCAATTCCCAACTGCATGGTTGCGCCCGCACCGCTGCCCCAAGGCGCCGCAGCGCAGCGGGGCGATCGTGCCCCGTAAAGGAACGACCATCACTGCTGGCAAGGTAAAAAATGCCACCAAGCCGCACTGCCCCCAAAGCAGCTGGCAACAAATCGGTAGCAGCACCAAAGGCATCTAGATCCACTAGATCAAAATGCTTTTCCTGCAACACAAAACTGGCAAGCAATTTTTGAATTGTTCCACTGCTTGCCTGCCAATGCACCCCATCGCGTTGAGACAGTGCCGCCAAGTTGTGATCAAGCAAGGCCAAGCGTTGCGGATCAGCGTCGTTTACCACCAATTCAGTGGCTCCAGCCTCTAACCCATAGCGAACACTGCGAATACCACAACCAGCGAGGCCATCCAGCACAGCTATGGGCATGCCCTGGCGTTTCTGAGCCAACCAACGCAGCAAGATCACGCCGTAGTCGCGAGCGGGCCTGGAATCAACTCGAAAAAAGCCATCCCCCAGCAACACCCGAGCGGAAGCTTCGCAATAGTGAGCTTGTTCAGATGTGATTGTTGTTTTCAAGTGATGCCACCTCGATCCGGCAGCAATTGGGGAGAACAGAGCCAAGCAGAGTTTGGCCCTTGGCGCTGCCATTGGCGTCGGCTTGGGTCCAAACAAGCACCGGCGCTGGTGTTGCTCCATGGTTTTGGAGCAGCAAGCGGCCACTGGCGAGATAACGCTGCGGATTTTGAGGCTGCAGGTTTCTGCGTTTATGCAATTGATCTACTTGGATTTGGCCAAAGCGATCAGCCTTCAATAAAACTTGACAACAGAATATGGAGCCTGCAATTACAGAAATTTTTAATTGAAGTTGTGCAGGGACCAGCGGTGCTGGTGGGCAATTCGCTTGGAGCACTGGTGGCACTCACCACCGCAGTTTTTGCGCCGGAGTTGGTAGTTGCTGTAGTGGCAGCGCCACTACCTGATCCCACCTTGATACAACCGTTGCCATTGCGGCGCAGCCCCTGGAAACGCAAGCTGGAGCGCTTTTTAGTTAATTCAATAGCCCGCTTGCTTCCACTCGGCCCCTTGATCGCGTTGCTACGCCAACCGGCGCTGCTGCGGCTAGGGATCGGTAGCGCTTATTCAAATCGAGCCCGAATCGATCGAGAGCTTGTCAAATTGATCCAGCAACCGGCCCGCCGCAGCGGCGCCCCTGGAGCACTTGCGGGCATGGTGCGAGGTATGGCCCTAAGACCTGGAGCAGCTACAGCGCCGCAACTGTTGCCGAGGTTGAGCTGCCCTCTTTTATTGCTATGGGGCAAGCAAGATCGCCTGGTGCCAGTTCGAATCAGTAAAAAAATACTGGCTTACATTCCAAAAAACCGCTGTGATCTAGAGCTGATTGAAGGAATCGGGCATTGCTTCCATGATGAAGATCCAGAGCGTTTTAACCAACTTGTTTTGAATTGGCTCAAAGCAGGGAACATCAGCGCCTAGGTTTAACGCGGCCAAAGTAATGGCGATGAAGCACACCCTTTCGGTGTTGGTAGAAGATGAATCCGGTGCCCTTAGCCGGATTGCAGGGTTGTTTGCCCGTAGGGGCTACAACATTGAAAGCCTTGCTGTGGGGCCAACAGAACAAGCTGGTGTATCACGGCTCACCATGGTGGTAGCCGGCGATGACCACGTGTTGGAGCAAATGACAAAGCAGCTCCTCAAATTAGTAAATGTGCTGGAAGTGATTGATCTTTCCCACATACCAGCCGTGGAAAGAGAATTAATGCTGTTGAAAGTAAAGGCTGATGGCAGCAGCCGGGGTGCTGTATTTGATCTGGTTCAGGTATTTAGGGCCAAGGTGGTGGATGTGGCTGATGAAGCACTCACCCTTGAAGTTGTGGGAGATCCAGGCAAACTTGTAGCCCTTGAACAACTGCTCAGGCCTTTTGGCATCCTCGAAATTGCCCGCACCGGCAAAGTGGCATTACAAAGGGCTTCTGGGGTGAATTCTGAATCGTTAAGGCTGCGTAATTCAGATAGCTATGTGCCCACCTGAAGCACTTCAGCTTTACGCAAGCGATCACCTTGCACGATCGAATCAACTACAGGCATACCTTCAATTACACGGCCAAATACGGCATAGCGCCCATCCAATTCAGGTAAATCGCTGAGGGCTATATAAAACTGAGCGCTAGCTGAATTTGGATCTTGGGAGCGGGCCATTGCCAAAGCGCCGCGGTAATGGGGTAGCGCCAATTGATCTGTCACTCTTGCGCCGCTGATAGGGCGTCCATAGCGAGGGGATGCTTCAGAGCTGAGCTTCACTTCAAGCGGAATAAAGCGGGGCGCTGCAGAGGCTGGATCAAGGAAATTACCAGTGCCAAAAAGGCTGGGTGACACCCCAGCTTTTGCCGACTGGGGATCGCCACCTTGCACAACAAAGGGGCTGGGTTGTTTTACAACCCGATGAAAAACTGTATTTGTGTAGGCGCCTCGTTTTACTAAATCAAGAAAATTCCCGGCCGTTAGCGGTGCGTTTTTGCCATCTAGCTCAACAACAATCCGTCCACGATCAGTTATTAGCGCAATTCGGGCTGTGCTTTGCAAGCACGGACTAGCGCTCTGGCTGCAACCCGCTTCTTTGAGCGCTGCCGGTGAAGAGCAAGCGGGCAACCATAAAAGAGCAAGCAAACTCAATAAGGCAGGAAAAAGCCGCTTCATACCCCCTCCAATGGAACACCTAAATAACGAGCAAGTTCAGCGCCCCCCTGCTCAAGTTCAGCCAGGGCGATTGGTTCACCCACTCGGGTAAGGGGTAGGTCGCGGCGGCCCCGCAATTTGAGCGCTAAGCGGCGCCGGGGGTTTAGGCCGTCACGCACCTCCACCTTTACTGATTGCACATCAGCGCAAGGAATAGTAAAACTTATTAATTGGCGAAATCCACGACGTTCGATTGTGATCAAATTCGCTTCTTTATCAAAATTGTTAAACCCAGAGCCCACATCAATGCCAATCACAATCCATAAATAGGTGCTTAGAAGCACTGCAGCCAGGCCATACCCCCCCATTATCAAACCCTGGGGCACAAAAAAGAGCGCTGCTGGATGCCCCACCGGCAATAAATCACGGCCTAAATAACTGGAGAGGCTGGTAAGCAAAAAACCGATGCCCCCTGTGGAAACCAGCACCGCCATCAGGATGTTGGAGGGGCGGCGGGAGCCGAGTACAGATTGGTTAATTGGTATCGCCAAGGAATAAGCAGCTGTTGTGGTTGCATCCTGCCAAAGCGCAGCGAAACATCAGCAAAAATATCTCGCTAATGAGTAAATCTACTTAAACATTTAAACAGTAGAAGAGTTTCAGCACGTTTCCATTTGCCGCATACGCCCCAAAAACATTGTTACCATCGCCAAGTATCACTCCACTATCAATGACGATCGCCCTAGGGCGCGTTAGCCAGCGCGGATGGTTCGACATCCTCGACG
>NZ_CEXBMR010000013.1:15730-38628 GCF_982614295.1 Synechococcus sp. | reverse complement strand
GGCAGGGCAGCACCAAGGCGGCCGAATAAAAGCCCGAACAGCAAGGCCCCAGAGCCGATTGCTAAAGCGGATGGCCAAGGCAATAATCCCCGGCGCAAATGGGCCCAACTGCCACCGGCGGTGGTGGGAACAATCGCCAGGGTGCTAGTGGCTAGCGCTTGGTGGGGGCTTAAGCCAAGCCACAAAAGCAATGGCGAAAACACCAAACCACCACCGATACCAAGCAAACCAGCAAGGATTCCCGCCAAGATTCCTAGAGGTAGCAGGAGCAACAACTGGAGCATTCCTCGGAGCCACAAAGCACTGCCCCCTCAGCCTCGCTGATGGCATGCACCAATTGGGCCTTAATGCCAACCCTGATGGCTCCAGGTGAAAAGCAAATGGAGCTTGATCTTTGGATGCTCGAACAGCTTGAACAAAACGAAGCTATCGGCGCTTATTTACGCCTTTATCAATGGGAAAGCACCTGTATCTCAATCGGTCGCCATCAGGCCATCCCCAACAAAACAAACACCCTGGCAGTAGTGAGACGCCCCACCGGTGGCGGCTGCGTTTTACACGGCGCGGATCTCTGCTACACGGTTGCAGTAGCAAAACCGCCCAGGGGGAATCGGCTCAGCTATCAGTGTTTAAACCAATGGTTGAGCCGTGCATTGCAGCAGCTCGGGGCGCCGCTAAGCCAGGGGTATCAAAAACAAATAAACATCGAAGGCCATTGTTTTGCCCGTGCAACTGCCGCTGATTTAGTAGACCAAAGTGGAAATAAACGTATTGGTAGTGCCCAGTTATGGCGCAAAGGAAACCTGCTTCAACAAGGATCGATTCAATTGCAATTGCAAAGCCATCTCTGGCATGAACTTTTTAATGAAGCTCCGCCGCCGCCCCTCACAACTGCTACTGGAACTGTGTTTATTAGTAGCGCAGCCCTGGAAACCGTCTTAATTGATAGTGCCAGGGATTGGCTTTTTAGATCTCAACCTTTGCTATTACCTTGGCCTGAGGCTGCCCTCACCTCTGGTAAGGCCGCCACACTTTCTGCTATTGGCGCAAGTGATAAACCCAAGGGATAAGCCCCCTCGCGTCTGGCTTGCTCCAATAGCTGCTGCGGTAAGCGCAGCGACAAACGCCGCAAAACTGCTTCCGATAAATCAGAACGCTCCAAAGTAGCCATTGGTAATCCAGCCAAACTCAAAACCAACAGACGGCCCTGCGAACTGTTCTCCAAAGCCAAAACCGCTTGCCAAAGGGGGGCACTCTCAATGATTGAAGCAAGCTCAGTTAATGGCCTTTGATGGTCGCCCAAGCGTTCACGATCCCAATTTTGTACCGGTATTTCCTTCAAAGGGCCATCGTCGATGAAACCCTGCCAACGGCCGGCTTCACAGAGCAAAACCCAATCAGGCCTGGGGGAATCACTAGATAAACGCAACTCGCTGAGTTGCCGCAACGTGTCTGATGGTTGCAACACTCTTAAACGCCTTCCGGCAGCATCCTTAACTTGTAGTTGTTGTAGAGCGCGCTGCAAAGCTAGTAATTGCAATTGCTGGCTGGAAGCACCAAGGCCAAACCACCCCAAAAGTACAAGCCAAATACTGGCAAAAGAACCACCGTTAAAAAACAAATAGCCGCCAAAAAATATTGCCCCCCATGCCAGCAATTGCCCAGAGAAAGTGGCGATCCGCATTCCTTTTTCACGGCTGCCGCTGAATTGCCACACCAACGACTTAACAATTTGCCCCCCATCCAGCGGTAGGCCAGGCAGCAGGTTGAACAAAGCAAGTACCAAATTGAGCTGCGCCAATTCCTTAGCCATTTCCCCTAACAAGGGCATCCCATAGCTTGCGGGCTGAACAGCTGAGAACAGGATTAATGCCAGCAACAGGCTCACCAGGGGGCCGGCTGCCGCTATTGCCAAAGAACCCATGGGGGTGGGGGGGTCCCGCTCCACGCTGGCCACACCCCCCAGCATAAAAAGGGTGATGCTGTTTACTTTTACGCCCAGCCGAAGCGCCACTAAAGAGTGGCCCATCTCATGTAGCAACACCGAAATAAACAACAACAGGGAGGTGCCAAATCCGGCAAGTAAATTGCCATCAAACTGTTGTTGAAAAAGCAGTGAGGCTAGAGCCAACACCACAAACCAACTGGGATGGATATGGATGGGAATGCCGGCTAAGCGGAACAAACGCCACCCCTGGGTCCCTGGGGCTTTAATCACCTGGCGCAGCCTGCATTGAATCTCGCCATCCTAGAAACCTAAGGATGGCTCAGTTGAAATTAAAAATCTGCGGTTTAACGATTGCCTCCCAGGCGGCAGCAGTGGCACAGCTTGGTGTGGATGCTATCGGCGTTATTGCTGTTAAAAATTCGCCCCGTTTCTTAGCAGCAAATAAACGAACGGAGCTTTGGAAAGCTGTTGCTGCAGCAAAACCTCAGGTGCAACGGGTGCTGGTGGTGGTGAATCCAAGTGATTCTGAGCTAGATCAGCTCAGCCCAAAGGCAGGCCACCAATATTTGCAATTACATGGGGAGGAAACCCCTGAGCGTTGTTATGAATTGAAGCAACAGCTTGGTTTACCAATCTGGAAAGCGCTGCGGCTGCGGCAGAAAAATGATCTCGAACAATTACAAGCATTCACTGAGGTGGCAGAAAAAATTCTGCTGGAGCCATGGGTGCCAGATCAGCATGGGGGCACAGGCAAAAGTTTGCCGCTGGAATGGCTAAGAGGCTTAAACGTAAGTTGCCCCTGGTGGCTCGCGGGAGGGATGGGTTCAAATAACGCAGCCAGAACGATAGATGAGCTTGTTGCGCTTGGATTAGAGCCATACGGCATAGATGCTTCAAGCTCAGTTGAAGACTCTCCCGGAATAAAAAATATTAATGAAGTGAAAAATTTGCTAAAAATAATTTCGACTATTTAGTGATCAGCCCAAAACAGATCCCTGTTGCTTAACTAATTCAAAGAATTCAGATTTTAGGCTTGGATCGTGGCGGAAATCACCACGAACAATTGAGTTGACCATGCTTGTTTGGGGTTCTTTTACACCGCGCCACTTCATGCAATAGTGCTGAGCCTTTACAAGAATTGCCAACCCTTGAGGCTTACAGAGGCGTTCGATTTCATCTGCCAAGATCATTACCGCTTCTTCTTGAATATGGGGCCTTGAAAATACCCAATCGACAACACGTGCGAATTTACTTAGGCCGATCACCCTCTCCCCAGGCTTAATACCTATCCAGCAATTACCAAGAATTGGCACCAGGTGATGGGAACACGCAGAGCGAACAGTGATAGGGCCTACGGTATAAATTTCATCGAGATGCTTCACATTTGGGAAGCAGGCAATTTTTGGCTGATGATGATAACGACCTTTAAAAACTTCATGCAAATACATCTTTGCAACCCGCTCTGCCGTTTCCTGCGTGTTGTGGTCGTTATCGATATCTATTACTAAGCTGCGAAGAAGGTCTCTCATTCGATCAGCAACCTCCTTTTGAAGTAGGTCTAATTCGCCTTCTTGAAGATGCTCAGCAACATTATCATTGGCTAAATAGGGAACTTTTGCAGCATCCAGGCGAGCCCTAATGATTTCACTAATGGTGCGGGGCATTGCAGATCGATCTAAAGAAGGGCTAGTGATCCCAGAGGATGATCCGTTTTTAACAATTGGGCTTAGGTCGTTTAAAGCAGTCATGAAACTCAAAAAGCGCCAGTGGCGGGCATGAGGGTTAAATCTTCCAGCAGAAGCTGGGGGGGGGTTTGAGCCATTTGCAGCAGGGTTTCTGCTACTAGCTCGGAGGTGAGCATTGCTCCGCGATCAAAATTCGCTTGAACAGTGGGGCTATCCCAGAGTGGCGTATTTACAGATCCGAGCGTAAGCGTGGAAACGCGAATACCGTGAATTCCCTCCTCTTCAGCTAAGCATCGGCTGAAGGCTGCCAAAGCAGCTTTTGAAGCGGAGTAGGCGCCCCAACCAGCAAACGTTTTATTAGCAGCGTGGCTACTGATATTAACGATCAAACCTCCACCCTGTGACCTTAGAGCGGGTAGCAAGGCACTGCAGATCTGAAAAACACTGGTGAGGTTCAGCTGAAACAACCATTGCCACTGCTCCAAACTGGTGGCTGCCAAAGGGGATGTGAGGCCTGCGCCGGCGTTGTTGATCACAACTGAAGGCACCCCAGCTGCGTCAATCAGCTGCTGCAATCCTGAAGAAACTTGAGTTGGATCTGCAAGGTTTACGCCGGCTGTGGAAACGTCCACTGAAGCCGAGCGGCAATCTATGGCAACAGCTTCTAGTTCCGCCGAGGGGCGGGCAAGCAGTTCTAGATTCCAGCCAGCTTTGGCAAATCGCTTAGCCGTGGCTGCTCCAATGCCCCTAGAGGCCCCTGTAATTAGGGCAATCTTTTGCAAAAGTCTTGTGCAAGGTTAAGGCTTGAGCTTAATAGCTAAACCAACGTAAATACTAAGCCTATGCAGGTGATTCTGTGGCTTCCAATACTTCACCAATCGAACGATACTTTGTATAGCGCCGCTCGAGCAATTGCTCAGGTTCAAACTCAAGTAACCCGTTTAATTCCTCCACCAAAGCTAGTCTCAAGGTTTCAGCCGCCTGAAGAGGGGCCCAATGATTCCCTCCAGATGGTTCGGGCAAAATGCGATCCACTATTCCAAGTTTAACTAAATCGCTGGCAGTAATTTTCAATGCATCCGCCGCGGTAGAAGCTTTTGCAGCATCGCGCCAAAGAATTGATGCGCATGCTTCAGGGCTGGCCACGGTGTAAACCGAATGTTCAAACATTAAAAGGCGATCCGCCACTCCGATACCAAGTGCGCCACCAGAACCACCTTCACCGATCACAGTGGCAATTACAGGCACCCGCAAACCAAACATCTCACGCAAATTCACAGCGATTGCTTCTCCTTGGCCGAGCTCTTCGGCCTTCAAACCGGCATAGGCACCTGGGGTGTCTATGAAACAAATAATTGGCAGATTAAAGCGATCCGCATGGCGCATCAGCCTTAAAGCTTTGCGATATCCACCAGGGGATGCCATTCCGAAATTACGGGCAACATTCTCTTTCGTATCACGACCTTTCTGATGACCAAGAAACAGCACTGCCTGTTCACCAAGCTGGCCTAACCCCCCCACTAAAGCTTGGTCGTCTGAACCACAGCGATCTCCATGCAGTTCAATCCACTTTTCGCTTATTACCTGGATGTAGTCGAGGCAGCTTGGCCGGTGCGGGTGGCGGGCTACCTGAATTTTTTGAGAGGGGGTAAGAGAACCAAATATGTCTTGACGGCGGCGGGCCGCCAAATTTTCCAATTGCAATAATTGCTGGCTTACATCTACTTCTGAATCACGGGCTAATTGCCGAATTTGATCAATTTGTTCCTCCAAGTCAACTAGAGGTTTTTCAAAATCCAATAAAAAGCGACGTGCTGCCATTAGTTCAAGCGGCAATTGCCACAGGGGCTGGCGAAATAGCGTCTAAGCCTAAAGCGGAAAAGCCATGGCGAATTGAAGCAGCGCCAATCTGCTCCATCGCTTCAAGGGTGATGTTGTTACGGCCCCAACTGAAATTAGTGTGCCAATCTTCAAATTCCAACAACATTGCTTCCGCAAAACAAGCAAACAATTGGCGGCGTGGATTTGCCATTTCAGCAATTTCCATCACCTGCCAGCCAATATCTCTAGCAAATTCAACAATGCCACCCTTAAGTATATTTATGTTGGGTGATGCAATCTTGCTATCTAGATTTTTTGGATAACCGCCATCGATCATTAAGCAAGGATTTCGCAAGCTCGCTGAATCAATTTGCAAAGTTTGCGGCAAAGAAGCCACCCAAACAACCACATCTGCTTCAGGTAAAGCCTCTTCGAGGGAGAGCACCCTGCCACCGCCTAGCTCGTTGCGAAGATCGTTCAAACGTTGCTGCTGGCGGGCTACCAACAGCAATTCCCCCACACCAGTGCGGCGAGTGAGCCAGCGGCAAACCGCACTACCAATATCACCTGTGGCACCAACTACAGCTACTTTTGCCTTGGCAAGATCTATGCCCAATGTGGGAGCGTTTTGTTCCACTTGGCGGCAGATCACCCAAGCTGTGTGAGTATTACCAGTGGTAAAACGCTCCCACTGAAGAAGTGTTGAACGAATTTGTTGAAATTTAGCAAGGTTGAAATTCTCAAAAATAATCGAAGTAAACCCGCCGAGCGCAGTAATATTTATTCCACGTTTTTGGGCCAACTCCATTGCATTTTGCACCTTGCGGGTTGCAGTTTTAAAGCGACCTAGCATTTCAGGTACAAAGCATGAATCGATGTAGGTGCCCTGAATTGTCTTACCTGTATTACTAGTAACCTCAAAATTTTCTAGCAACTGAGGTGGAGCGCTACACCAAATGTCTAGTTCTCCGTCGGCAAGATCATCAAAGCCCAAATCTCTGGCCTTGAGACGAGCCTCTAAAAAACTGGAGGAGTGACCGATCAGACCGAACATGCTTTATGTGCGCTACTCACCGTTTCAATGGGTGAAAGGGAATTATCTAATAGTGTCCCACGACACCTAAGCCAAAACCCAAGGGTCTAGGCCACAAGCGCCGCTGCACTCATGCGCGCCAAATCGCGCGGACCAAAGCCGATCTCCATCAAGGCTTCTTGATAAGCGATCAGAAAATCTTCGATCAAACTCTCTTTTTCCATATGCAGCTCGGCGGCATCATCTGCCACTTGCTCCAACATTTGGCGAATGATGGGTAAATTATGGCGATTGGCTTGCATGATTTCGTCGCGGCTTGATTCAAAATTTGCTTTCAGCCATTCCTGCCCGTAGTTCAGGTGGGTGTATTCGTCTTTAACAACTCCCTCAGTTATCTTGCGGGCGAACGGGTCTGCAACTGGGATATAGATGTGATAAGCAGCAATGGCAAATGCCTCAATCATTAAAGCCTGAATAACTAGGCATGTAACAACTTTATTTTCAGCTAAAGCCTGCTTGAAATTATCGTGTAAAGGTGCAAAAAATGTTTTTGCAAATTGCATATCAGGCGCTACGCCAAGATTTTTGCCGCAGGCTTGGAAACCCTTCATATGCTTCATTTCCATGCGGGCTAGCTGCGCCAATTCTTCAACTTGGCCAGGAATCAAAGCCCCCAGCGAAATGTAATTGTCGTGGGCTTCTTGCTCACCCTCAATAACTATCGCGTTGATGCGGCTGTAGGCAAGCTTGTAAGCCTCGCTTGTGAAATCAGGTAATTCAGCGGTAATACACGGATCCAATACAGAACTTGCCATTACAGCTGATCAGCGGAGGTACGACATTGCACTCTACTGAACTACTCGGATATTTGTGGCCAATTGCTTTGAAGTAAAACTTGAAACAGCTCACACCAACCTTGAACCAAGAGCTCAAGCAGCACTTTTCCCTCAGCAGCATTGGCTCCACAAGGGTTCCCCACCACCCCGTTATTGCTAATCCAGTGGGTATTCCACGCGGTGGGAACAGCCCCTTCAAGCGATAGGGCCCCTGGTGGTTTTGGTAACTCTTCTGCTGCAGGTATGGGGCCCACCAAATCGGGATAAAGCGCCAACATTAGGCTTGTTTCAAGCCGTGCAGCGTGAAGCCCCTGGCTTCGCTCCGGTTCAGCAATTACCTCCAGCACACCTGCGGGCCCGCTCCAGAGGAACCATGGCAAAACCGCCAAATGGGGGTTTTGCTGCTGCATTTCTCTAGCCGCCACCTGCAAGAGTCCTATTTGGCCGCCGTGGCCGTTGAATAAAACCAAGCGCTGAAATCCGGCTTTAGCCGCCATCGCAGCTATCGCTTTCAAATTTGTGAGCATTGCATCAGCAGGCAAGCTCACAGTGCCTGGGAAATGGAGATGTTCCGGCGAAAATCCGTAGTTTTGGGCTGGTAGACGCCATACAGGTAAGTGCGTAGGTAAGCGTTCCAACACTTGATCTACAACCGCTTCAGCAAATAAAAAATCGGTACCCAAGGGCAAATGGGGGCCGTGTTGCTCCACCGCCCCAATTGGCAGCACCAAAGTGCTGCCCCGCAAAGCAGCTGCCGCTTGCACAGCCGGCCAGGGAAGTTGTTCGATACGGCGGTTGAATTTCATGGGGAAGTGGGAGCTGCCTACAGTGTGGAATCGCATCCCTTTTGGCCATGGCTTCCCTCGGCAGCGACACATCCCGACCCACTCCCGCTGCCCCCATCAGGAAGCCCCTTGCAATCCTGCATTTAAGTAAAAAAGAAGATGAGGATCGCCGCCTAAAGGAAGCGGCAGAGCGAGCTGAAATTGAAGCTGCCAGCAACAAAGTGCAGCCAAAACCGAGCTTTCATAGCCGCAGCAGCAACGACAGCGTGGAAGGCCTCACCATGGCCGACCTGCTTGGCGCTGCGGAAACTAAACGCCAACCGGTTCCCTCAGTTGTGAACCCAAGGAAAGTGGATGATTTTGATTTTGACGAAGACGCTTTCCTTGCCGCCCTAGATGAAAACGAACCAATCGGCGCCACAGGCGATGTGGTGAAAGGCACTGTTATCGCCCACGAAAGCGATGGCATTTATGTGGATATCGGTGGCAAAGCTCCGGGCTTCATGCCAAAAGCTGAATGCGGCCTTGGTGTTATTACCGATCTAAAAAGCCGTTTTCCTAAGGGCATTGAAGTGGAGGTGCTCGTTACTAAAGAGCAAAATGCCGATGGCATGGTAACGATTAGCTGTCGCGCCCTAGCCCTGCGTTTTGCTTGGGAAAAAGTTCGCGAACTCGAAAAAGATGGAAAAGTTGTGCAAGTAAAAATTACCGGTTTTAACCGTGGTGGTTGCACCTGTGATCTAGAGGGCTTACGCGGTTTTATTCCCCGCTCTCAGTTAAACGAAGGGGAAAATCACGAGGCTTTAATTGGCAAAACCATGGGAGTTGCCTTCCTTGAAGTGAATCCTGAAACCCGCAAGTTGGTACTTTCTGAAAAGAAGGCAGCCACCAGCGCCATGTTTGCCAATTTTGAAGTGGGCCAATTAGTAACTGGCAAAGTTGTAAGCCAGAAGCCCTACGGCTTTTTTGTAGACCTTGGCGGTGTTAGCGGCTTGCTACATCAAGGCAGCATCACCGGTGCTGCCTTGAGAGATCTGGGGGAAGTGTTTGAAATCGGCGAAACAATTCAAGCCCTAATAATGCAAATGGATCCGGGCCGGGGGCGTATTGGGCTAAACACCGTGATTTTGGAAAATCAACCGGGTGAATTGCTTGTTGATAAAGCAAAGGTGATGAAAGAAGCAGAAGACAGAGCCAATCGGGCAAGAAATATGATGCGTCAGCAGGAACAATCGGCGGGATGAATAGCCTTCCGGCTGAATGGGAACTCGATTACTACTCCCGTCCGCTCCTAGATCCAAAAGGCAAAAAGCGATGGGAACTATTGCTGAGTAGTTCAAACAATAATTTTCGTTTTGAGCGTTTTTGCAGCGCTGAAAGCGTTAATTCTCAATGGTTAAAACAAGCCATCAGCGACGCGCTCGCAGAAGCCCGTGCCAAAAATATTCAAATCGCGCCACGCTTGCGTTGCTGGCGCAATTCCATGCGCACGATGGTGCAGCGAGCTGCTGAAGCGTTGGATTTGGAGGTGATTCCAAGCCGCCGTTGTTACGCGCTACAGCAGTGGCTTCAAGAAAGGGAAGCCTCGGTATATCCCGCAATGGAGGGCTATCAAGTGGGTCCGTTGGCACCACCGGCAACTCCAATCCGCCCGATTGCTTTGCCTTTGCCGGATGCAGTGCGAGGAGAGCAGTGGAGCTGGGCAAGCCTCACGGCCGAAAGCTTGCAAGATGCCAGCCAATGGCCGATTGATTTCTCTGGTTTAATCCCCCTGCCAAAGCTTGAGCCGGGAGTAGCCGTTCCAGGGTTAAGGCTTTTTAGCCCCAGCCGCTCGCTCGCCATAGCGGGCTGGCTCAGCGGCCTTGAGCCGGTGCGTTTAGAGGTGCGCGATCAACAATTAGTGCTAGAAGCTGGTATGGAAGATCGCTGGCTGGTGAGTGATCTTGAGCCAGAAGCAGCAATTGCTGCAAGGCAAGTGTTAAGTGATGCCCGCAGCAATGCAGCGGGTTTGCAATTCATAGCGGTGCAAAGCAGTGAATCGGTGAGTAATTTTTCCGGCTTTTGGTTATTGCGGGATCTACCTGATGTCTGAACCACTAGCCAGCCCCTTCAATCAACCAGATAAAGGCTTTAACAGCATTCCAGGCTGGACCTGGATTGGCACCTACGGCGGTTATTACCTGCAATGCAATCTATTAGCAGAATTTGAACACGGCTTCTTTACGCGTTTATGGCACGGCCGCTTACCAGAGGAATTAGTGGGTTACGTAAGCGCTGGGGTGAGTGTGCATAGGCCGCAGCAAATCCATAGCGCCGCAGTTGTTCCAGCCTCCCAGGCCCAGCAAGATCCGTGGCCGCCAGCTGATGGGCTTGTAAGCGATTCAGGGGGCCAGAGCCTTTGGGTATGTGGCGCAGATTGCACACCCGTATTAATTGCCGATGCCGCCACTGGCAGGGTTGCCGCCTGCCATGCCGGTTGGCGCGGGGTGGCTGGTGGCATTCTCAATCAGGCAATTCAACAAATGGAGGCCGCCGGCAGCCAGCGCAGCCAACTACTGGTGGGCTTAGGGCCAGCCGTGAGCGGCCCCAATTACCAGGTAGAGCGGGCCACAAGTAGCCAGGTGGGGAACATCAATGAACTTATTCAAGGCGGAGCGCTGTTATTAGATGCAAAAGAGGGTTTTGATCGCCTTGATATCCGCCGGGCTGCTTACTTGCAACTACTGCAATTGGGGCTTGTGGATAAACAAATAAGTAGCTGCCCCCTTTGCACCGTGTCTGAAAAGGAACTGTTTCATTCATGGCGCCGCGACCAAGTGAAAGCAGTGCAATGGAGCGGCATCGTGAGCTCTAACTGCGTTGATATGCAACGGTGAGATTATTAGCAGGCATTTGCCAGCATCCGATTTGCTCAAGTTGATGTTGCAAAGCAAGTTTGCTTAGTACCTCCAAGCGGCGCAGTCCCCAAGCTGGATTGCGTTGTTTTAAAGATGCATCAAATGCTTCATTGCTAGGACTTGTGGCTTTGCCTTCCTCCCGAAAAGGGCCGTAAAGCACAAGTAAAGCGCCTGCTGAAAGCAGTTTTGCCCCATTAGCCAGCAATCCTTCAGTGGAAGCCCAAGGGGCGATATGGATCATGTTTATGCATAAGAGCATCTGCGGCGGCTCGGTTAGAGCTGGCCAGGATTTAGCGCTGGTATCGATATTTAAAGGGGGCAACATATTTGTTAAACCAAAATGGCGCCCCCAGGCAGCAAGGCTGGCTCGATGGGTTGGATCAGGATCGCTACCTTGCCAAATCAATTCGGGATGGCTGCCGCCGTAGCGCTGCTGCAGATAACAAAGATGTTCACCACTGCCGCTAGCGATCTCCAATACCAAGCCAGCTCTTGGCAATAATGGCTCCAGCACTGCCGCCAGCGGCTCCCGGTTGCGCTCAGTAGCAGGAAACCAAAGCCGATCATCTCTGTTTTTATTCACTTTCTTCTCGCTAATTTCTCAGCATGGCTCATCCTTTTTGGTCGTTGAAACCCTGGTGGTGCCAACCATGGACAATTCTGCTTACAGGCACAATTGGCATCACAGGAAGTTGGTTGTTGCTACAAATCTGGTGGGTAACCACAGGCGTTGCCTTAGTTGTAATTGCTTGGTGGGTTTTGTTTTTACTAATCGTGCCCAACATTACCCCTGTTGAAACCATTATTGAAACCATTGTTGAATAACAACAATTCAACCAAGGGATCCAGTGCTGCTTTGGCTGTAATCAATTGGCGATGATTCCAAACCGGTAATTGCTGCACAGAACCCACCGGCAACACCCCCAGCCAAGAAGGCACCACCATCGCGTCTAACAAGCAATAAAAGCTGTGGCATTCAACGTTTTGCAACGCTGATGGTGCGCTGTTAAGTATTTGCAGCAAGGGGCTGCCGGGTTGCATATCAGCGATGCCGGGCAGAAGCCATCTTGGTGCTGGCAAGGCGGTGAGGGTGCCCTTTTGTGGACTTCCCAAGCTCACAAAAAGTTTGGTGCGTTGATTCCCCCCCAATAGCTGCAGCCAGCACCGCAACACCACGCCACCCATCGAAAATCCCAAAACATTTAGTGCCTGCTTAGGCCCAAACCGAGCCGAGATTTGAGCCTGCAGATCCTCAGCTAGAACTTTCAAAGGGGTAACCCCCAAGCGATGGGGCAAATGGGGGGAAAATATTTCCATCCCAGATTGAGCCAATCGCTTTTTTAAGGGCTTAAAAATATTTGGGCTATCCCAAAGCCCATGCACAAGTACGAGGGGAAATGGAGACACCAGGTTTCTACCCATCATCCGCCCCTAACATTAGAAGCTGATTCGGGAAAGGAATTAGGTAATGGGTATGGATCACTATTTAGTTTGCCTTGCCCTACTGGAGCAAGATGGCAAGCGTCGTTTACCAATCGGAGGTGCTTCCCTGGCTGTAGAAATCGGCCCAGATGCAGATCCTGGCCGTGAAGGGGAAGCTCTGGTGCTCGAACTGCTGCTAAGGCTCTGGCAGCAAAGTGATGCTGGTGCGGTGCAACGCCATGGAGCAGAACAAAGTTTGCTCTTGCTCGAGATGCCGATGGCAAAAGTATTGGAAGATCTTCCACGCTTAAAGAAAGCTTGGCTTGCTGGTGGTGATAGAAGCGATTTATATAAAGGCCTAAGGGAACTGGCAGAAAGGGCTTGGATCATTCAAACGGCTAAATACAGCAAACCTTGCTTTCAAAACTGGTGAACTCAATTTTTTCATTTTTTTTAAGTGTGCTGCTTTTTGTGGCAATCCCCTCCAACGAAGGAGCCCAGTTGTTTGGTCAACACTGCATTGGGTGCCATTTAAATGGCGGCAATATTATCCGCAGAGGTAAAACACTAAAACTTGCCGCATTAGAAAAAAACGGAATATTATCCGCTGCAGATATCAGCGCAATCGCAGCAAATGGGAAGGGTCAAATGGGAGCTTATGGAGATGTTTTGGGATCTGCTGGTATAAACTCTGTAGCTGAATATGTGTGGCAGCAAGCATTAACTAACTGGCCTTCATAAAGCTTGAATCCAGGGATAAATTTCTACTGAGGTCCAGATTCCATTAAGCCAATAAATATCATTTTTTATCAATTCTTCAACCTTAAGGCGATTCTCAGCTTCGTAGATGCCAAAGACATGACTGCTGTTTTCTGTTGGGCCGATGGTTATGAGCAGCCCCTCTTCTTTTTGTTGCCTTAATCCCGCTAAGTGCTCCTCCCTGTAAGGAGTGCGCGCTTCAAGGGCGTTAGCGCAGTAGGTGCCCCACAAAACAAATCGCATCTTTAGTTATCGAGAGCCTCACGTAATTCGCGGCAAAAGTTCCCTGCCGCCAGCACCGGATCGCCACCATCGCGTCTGGCTTCAGCCATGCGCTTCACCAGGGCGCTGCCAACTATTGCCCCATCGGCACCCCAATCGCGCACCTGGCGGGCTTGATCAACGCCTGAGATCCCAAAACCCACGGCTACTGGTGTGTTGCCTAAGGCCTTTAGCTGTTGCACTAATCCGGCCACACGGCTTTCCATTTGGCTGCGCTCCCCCGTGACCCCCGTAACGCTTACTAGGTAGGTAAAGCCGCGGCTGGCGCTAACGATGCGGGCCATCCGTTCCGCTGGGGTGGTGGGCGCCACCAAAAGCACAAGATCTAAACCTGCAGCTGCCGCAATCGGAGCTAAACGCTCCCCTTCCTCCAGTGGTAAATCTGGCACCAATAAACCGGCAGCACCAGCGGCGGCAGCTTCGCTGCAGAAACGTTCCATGCCGCGATTAAGCAACGGATTGCTGTAGGTGAACAACACCACCGGCAATTGCAACTCCCCTTTCAAACTGCTTAGCAGCTCCAAAACAGCGCCCAAAGTTGTGCCTGCTGCCAGGGCTCTGCTGGCCGCAGCTTGTATTACCGGCCCATCAGCCAAAGGATCGCTGTAGGGAATTCCAAGCTCAACAAGGTTTGCCCCTGCCTGCTGGAGCGCTAGCAAAGCAGCCCTAGTAGTGGCGAGGCTGTCGTCGCCGGCCGTGAGAAATGGCATGAGGGCGCAACGGTTTTGAGCCCGCAGGCGATCAAAACAACTAGCGATTAATGAACTCACTGGCCAACTTCCTCTAACAAGGCTTGCTGCTCCTCTGGCGACAGGCTCTCGAAGTGTTCCCGCAGCTGATCTGTTGTTAGAGCGTCGTAGGCGCTGCGGTAGCGGCGGCGCTGTTCCATAAAGGTCATCCGCCCCGTAACTACCCGATATAAATAACTGCCGGTCCAGCCGACAACGAGCAACACAAGAAGCGCTTCTGATGCGATTCCAGCATCTAGCCCCGCAAGGCCGGCGGCTTTAAACCCCCAGTAACCAGCCCCCCCCAACGCAAATACTGCAAAGCAAAGCCAAAGGGCACGGGCGCGGGTCATCGCTTTTAGGCCTCACCTTGGCCCTTAAGGCGCAAATTTAAGAAAGGGGCGAACAGGATCAGCCCTGGAAAAAATAAAAATACGAGCCCGTAAACAAATGTGCGCTCATATTTGCCCATCACATGCCAGCGGCGATTCATCCATAGAAAAAGCACAAGGGGCACTACCAGCAGGTAAGCGCCGCCAAGAATCCCGTAGGCCAATAGCACCAACAAGGTGTCCGGGGGAAGCTGGGAGAGCATGTGCTGGAAAGGCAAGGGGAACTCCGAAGCGCAGCTGGATCTAAGTGGTGCCCGTGGCGGGATTCGAACCCGCACTGGAGCGATTTTAAGTCGCTTATCTCTGCCGTTGGATTACACGGGCAGGCACACTCAACCATCATCAACTAGCACCACCTGTATCCCCATGGCTGAGGAGCAGCTGCAACAGTTCCTGAAGAAGGTAGATCAACTTAACCAGCTGGTGGCACTGGTTAAGAGCAATTCCGAGTTGCGGGAGCGCTTAAGCGCCTGTAGCAACCATCAAGAAGTGGTAAGCCTTGCTGCAGAACAGGGTCTGCAAATTGGGCAACGCTGGGGCGAGCCGAAATTACAGGCTCCAATTTTGCAAGCAATTACCCAACAAAACAACCTTTGGCTTAGAGCAGCCCCTGCACCAGGCCAAGAGCAGCTGCAATCGCTCCTACAGGCCAAGGGGGTGCGGCTGGAATTAATCCATTCAAATGCTGCCTCAACCCCTGAGGGCCATTGGTACGACCAACCATTGGGGGAATGGGTTGCGCTATTAACCGGTAGCGCCCAGCTGCGCTTTGAAGATGAAACCAGCCCCCGCAAGCTTGAAGCAGGAGATTGGCTTTGGATCGCCCCCCGCCGCCGCCATCGGGTGGATGCCTGCGAAGGGGGAGCTGAATGCCTCTGGCTTACCTTGTTTGTAGATTCTAGTTTAATATTAAACGGTTGATTACAAATAACTATTTTACAAATTTAATCCCACACAAATAATCCACCAATTGAGAATGATTATGCTTAATTCCGCTCAAAATTTATTTAGAAAAAAAATTAAATCAAGTATTTATTTTTGCTTTTTGATATGTTTAATCGCCCTGAAAGCGGGGCAGGAAGCAAACGCCCAAGAAGCGAAACAAACGATGGCCGATGCCGCTCAAGCTATGGACGTTTGCCGCACGGTGCCAAAGGCAGACCGTGATGAAATGGTGGGAGAACAGGTAACTCGCGCTTGGTTAGCTACCGCTCCAGGGGCTGCCGCAGAAAAACAAGATAAATCAAATCTATTGCTCAGCATGGTTGATACTTATTCAAAAGCGATGCAAAAAGACGGGCAATTCATTGCAATGGGTTGTAGCCAGGGGGTAATAGATCGCGTGCAGAATCTGAATTGGAGCCCTTTCCACTCAGGCGTGAAAACTGTTCTTAGGATGAATGGGATGGGATATCTAATTAACCCCTAACCGGGTTTCGATAATGTTTAATTAACCAATAGGAAGCACAAAGAGCCAAGGTGCCAACACCAAGGCTTGCCACAATCAATGGTTTACTGCTCACATCAGCGGGCAAAACTATTATTTTTCGTGCCATTGCTGTAATTGCTGTAGAGAGCACCAATTCCACCTGAATTTTGTGATCTTTAAGGTAAGCAGTGATATTTTCAAGCACTTCGATAGTTATTAAAAGGCCCAATACATCTGCTAAAACTCGTTCCAATTCTTGCCCTACTAGGGGACTTCTAGCGGGGGAAACCTCTAAAATAATTACTGAAATGAACTGAATTGTGGCAGCGATGATCACAATCACCATCCCTGTCGCCAACACCTTGGCAAGGGCCCGCTGGAAACGGCTTAATGCCTCTTGAAATAATTTGTCGTCTTGAAAAAAATTGAAAAGTTTCGAAAAGGCCATATAGGATTAATTATTGAAATAGTTGTATTGGGGTTTTGCCTGAGAATCACCAGCCGGATTCTCAATCCGCGTATCACAGGTGGTGGAACCATCGCTGTTGGTTACACAATCTTGGGTTTTTACTGTTGAGGCGGGCCCCACATTTGAACCGGGCCCGATCAGGTAGCTCTCGGCTTGAGCAAAGGCGGCAGCCGGAACTAAACCAAGCAAACAAGCTGCTATCGCAGATGCCAAACGTGCCATAGAACCCTTGAAATAGATAAAACCATCTTGCCGCAGAAAGGTTTAAATCTCGTCGTTACGGATCGACTGCAGCAATAAATCGAGCTGGGCTAATTCTTCAATTGGAGATGCAGCTTCGCTTTCGTGCTGAAAGTTACTGCTATGCCATTGGGCTTCAATACTGCAAAGCCTTTCAGCAAGGCCCACCAAACCCCCTTGCATCACCGTGCGTTGCAACTCCTGCAACAGCACCGGCATACGGATTGATCCAGCCCGTAAGGCACGGCGCAGATCTGCTTGGGTGCGACCGCTGTGGCGCAACCAGTCTTTCAAGAACAGCTCTAACTGATCCAGTTCCGCTTGATTAAGGGTGGGGGCTGATGAAGCCATAAAAGGATTTTAGGGAAACCAGCGATCCAGGCGCTCTTGGGCTCTGCGGCGAATAGCCGGGCTGCGGTAGTTGCGGAACATCCCCAATAAAGCAGTAAGAGCAACTAGATCATCGCTGAAACCCGCAACGGGTAAAAAATCAGGAATTAGATCTGTTGGCACCAACAAGTAGGTGAGGGCCGCCAACATGCTGAATCGCACTGGGGCTGGAGTGTTTGCATCGAGCAATAGTTCTAAACATTCCAAAGCCGGCAGTGCTACAGCCCTGCCGGCACGATTTAAAAGCCGCCGCAGGAGCCCCTCATCAACAACCGAAGATTCAACAACCGTTGCCTCTACAACAGTTGGATCCCCAGAAGTTGGATCTGATTCAGCTACAGGTTCCACAGGATTCCACCAAGCCCGATTGGATTCCGGTGCGACGCAACTTACGCAAGGAGCGTTGCACCACCTGCCGGCAATATTCGCGGCTGCAGCTCATCTGCCTTGCCACCTCAGCCAAAGTGCGCCATTCGTTGCTGCCATCAAGGCCAAAACGCAACATCACAACAGTGCGCTCTTTCGGGGTGAGGTTTGCCTCATCAAGGAGCGTCCATACAGCCTGGGTGCGCTCGTCCTGTTCAGCTCTTTCCATCGGTGGCATCTCATCACTTGCAAGTAAGTCGACCAATTCAGTTGGATCAGATTTTGACTTAACAACCCCCTGCAAGCTCACAGTGATGCTGCGCAATTCACAACCAAGTAGATCTTCCACTTCATCAAGGGGAAGCTTGAGGCACTCAGCCAGTTGAGTATTAGATGGAGGACGAGCATTTGCCTGCAGCAGGCGGGCTTTTGCCGCCCGCAATTTGGTGAGCTTTTCGTTCACATTTACGGGGATCCGAATTGCGCGGCTTTGGGTTGAAAGGGCCCGATTTAAACCCTGGCGAATCCACCAATAGGCGTATGTGCTGAACCTGTGTCCGCGGGTTGGATCATATTTTTCAACGGCACGGGTAAGACCAATTGTGCCTTCCTGAATTAAATCCAGTAGATCTAAACCTTTGTTTTGATAACGCTTGGCCAAATTAACTACTAAACGCAAATTAGCGGTGATCATTTGATTTTTTGCCCTTTCACCCATACGCAATTGGCGTTTTTGATCACTGCTCAGTTCTGCTGCATTTTTTTCTTGCAGATGCGCTATGGCCTGCACCTTGCGGCCGAGGGTTAACTCCTGCTCAGGGGTAAGCAGCTGATGCCGACCAATTTCGCCGAGAAAGGCACTAAGGGAACTGGTCATTACCGAACCGTGGCGATGGCATTGATTTGAACATAGGGGAACAGTTTGGTTTTCCAAGAGCCTTCATAAAGGCTTAGGAGTTTGTCTTTTATTCGCTATTCCCTTTTGCTCAATATTCCGGCAAAGTTCAGCTGTGTTTTGCAACGAATAGAAACAAATTAGGCTTTGCTGCTTATTGATAGAAGGCTTTGGGCGAACCCATCGCTTTCGGGGCCCACAGCATGCACTAGAAACGGTTACTGTCCCGCGGTAATGAATTGTTTTAATGGAAGCTTCCGTTTTCAGCAGAGCGGGCATGGCCTATGCCCATGAACTCAGTTTTATGGTTTGTTTTGCGGCACTCACCGCTGAACGCTTTTTAATTCGAGCCAATCCAGATCGCGGCACCGCCACCAAATTAATAATCACTGATGTTGTTTATGGCCTTGCAGCCCTCGCCCTACTTGGCAGCGGTGTAATGCGGGTGTTGTATTTCGGCCAAGGTGCAGATTTTTATACTGAAAATCCCCTCTTTTGGTGGAAGGTAGGGATTTATTTAACTGCAGGTGCTCTTTCGCTATATCCCACGATCACCTACGTACTTTGGGCTTTACCTTTGCGTAAAGGTGAAACCCCTAATTTTTCTGCCGCAGCAGCAAAGCGCATCGGTTGGGTAATCAACATTGAATTGCTGGCATTTGCCACTTTGCCATTTATGGCCAGCTTGATGACCCGCGGAGTGGGGTTAGCAGCGGGATGATTCCCTGTGCGCCAGTGGAAATGAGGGCGCCAGCCCCTAAATCAGCTTCTTTCTTTAGCCCCGCGCCAACTGAACAATTACCTGGCTATGCAGCTGAGCTAGAGGCTTCCGCTAGGGGTTGGGTAACTCTGCCTTTGTGGTGTGTATGGGTGGAACCACCCGGCTTTGATATGTGGAGCAAACGTTGGAATGATGCTGTTGAAATATCCCTCTCAACCTGGGGAACATACCTAAAGCTCCAACGGGTAAGTAATCCAGCTGACGCACACTTAAGGCTTTGGCGGCGCAATCCGCCGTTGCAGGGGGGCAGAGCCAGCAATGGCCGTGCCCTACTCAGTTTTGAAAAAGTTCAACGGGGCGGCAAGCTTAAAATTGAGCCACTGGTTGATTTATTAATAAGCCCCGGTATCAGAAAAGAAGCGATTAGAGCCACAAGCCTCCATGAACTGGGCCATGGTTTTGGCCTATGGGGCCACAGCAGCAAATCAACAGATGTGATGGCAGCGATGCCTGGGCCAAAACCGGTAACCGAACTGAGCAGCCGCGATCACAGCACACTCCGCTGGCTCTACAGCCAACCCAGTGGCTTTAGTGAATGAAGCCTTAATGCAACAACTAGCAACGGTTTGGGCTGTTTTCCAGGGGCTATTGCTTGAAGCGATACCTTTTTTGTTGATAGGTGTTGCAATCTCCAGCGTTGCGATGGCCTGGGATCCCCGCGGGAAGTGGCTGCAAAAACTGCCGCAAGGAACATTAATGGGCCCCCTCAGCGGAGCCCTGCTGGGGTTTGCCTTGCCAGCCTGCGAATGCGGCAACGTGCCAGTTGCCCGTCGCATGATCGCTGTTGGTGCGCCGTTAGGAACAGCCCTTGGCTTCCTTTTTGCTGCGCCAGTTTTAAATCCAGTGGTGCTTTTAAGCACTTGGGCGGCGTTTCCAGATAAGCCTTGGCTGCTGCTGCTGCGGCCAGCAGGGAGTGTGTTGATCGCCTTACTACTTTCTGGTTTATTGCAGCTGTTATGTGAATCGGATCTATTAAATGGGGAACTCCTGGCTGAACGAAACCTGAGCCAACCATTAGCCAAATTTTCTCTCCTGGAAAGACGCTCAGGTTTGATTGGCGAACCCCTGGCTCGAATCAAACTAGTAAATCAAGCAAATAAAGATGGAGATTTTCAACCTATTCAATTATTGAGCCATGGGGTGAATGAATTTCTTGAATTAGGCAGTTTGCTCCTGTTGGGGTGCGTTTTAGCCGCCCTGATTCAAACGCTGATCCCAAGAGATTTATTTCTTTTACTGGGGCAAGCTCCAACTCTTTCAATAATCAGCGCGATGCTGCTCGCCCTTGTTGTGAGTGTTTGTTCAAGCGTGGATGCATTTTTAGCACTGGGATTTGCCGAACAAATAACACCTGGGGCACTTCTAGCTTTTTTGCTTTTAGGGCCGGTAATTGATTTAAAAAGTGTGAGCCTGCTGAGCAGGGTGTTCACATGGCCCGCCTTGGCCTTAGTGCTGGCTGGAGTGTGCTTAATAGTGTTAGTGCTGGGGCAAGCGCTCAACCTGGTGCTGTTGTGAAACAACTTCCTTACTTAGTGCTGGGGCTTTGGGGCGTAGTTCTGCTCAAATGTTGGGCTGATGGGCGGCTCAACTTGCTGCTACATAGCAATTTCCATAGCTTGGTGTTAGTTACCGGGGTGATCTTTTTGCTGCTTGCCTCAGCAGGATTGCGCTGGCCTCCATCGGGCCCCAGCCGCCGCAATTATTTACCGATGGCGGTACTCAGCCTTAGCGGCATTGCGTTAATGCTCTGGCCTCCAAAGCCTTCACTATCAACCCTTGCAGCAAATCGTTCCAGCGCCCAGCTTGGTGATAGTGAAATTTCATTTTTATCACCGCCAGAGCAACGCAGCCTCAGCGATTGGGTGCGGTTGCTCAACAGCCAGCCAGATCCTCAGCTCTATGCGGGAAATCCAGTGCAGGTGAGTGGTTTTGTACTTGAAGTGCCAGGGGCAGCGCCTGAAATTGCCCGTTTATTGGTGCGATGTTGCCTTGCCGATGCAACTCCAGTGGGATTGGCAGTGAGGTGGCCGCCAAAACAACAATGGCCCAAACCTGATCAGTGGCTGCAAATTAATGGTGTGATGGCAGTTGAATCCCATCAAGGCGCCTTAAGGGCAGTGCTAGTTGCCCGTAAAATCAAGCTAATTAAGGCACCAGCAAGACCCTTTGAGCCATAGGGCAAAAGATGGAGGCAAAAACAATGGGGCAAAAAAAGTTATGAAGAAGTGGTTGATACCGCTAGGTATTGGGCTTGGCGTTGCCGCACTGCTGCAGCAATTACTACTAAATAGGCCACCACGGCTGGTGGATCTTGAGCCGATCCCCCCAGGCCGCAGCACAGCTGCATTGAGGCTGCATTTCAGCCGTCCTATGGACGGAGGCAGCCTTAGGAAAAATCTTCAACTAAAACCTTCTATCCCCTATCAACTATTGGGTAAAGGCAGCAGCTGGACCCTGCTG
This sequence comes from Synechococcus sp., assembly GCF_982614295.1. NCBI lineage: Bacteria > Bacillati > Cyanobacteriota > Cyanophyceae > Synechococcales > Synechococcaceae > Synechococcus > Synechococcus sp. The sequence goes on along the minus strand of NZ_CEXBMR010000013.1, from coordinate 17,010 downwards.
CTCTATCCAAAATCAGCCATCAGCGGTTCTTTTCAACTGCAGATAAAAGGTCAAGACCGCCGCGGAGTGAAATTAAAAAGCAGCAGCTGGCAGTGGGATCCAAGACCCATCCTGCTGGCCGCCCGTTCAGTGGTGGGAGGTGATCAAATCCAACGCTTGCATAACAACAAATGGCAACCAATAGCGCCGGTGCGTGGCACGATTCAGGCATTGCTACCCCTTGGCAATGGGGCGGGTGTAGCAAGCGTTACGAGTTCAAAACCGATGGCCAGCCAGGTGTGGGTGTTGCTACTTGCGGGCGATGGCAAACCAGTTTTAGAAAAGCAACTAAACAAAAAGCCCTTGATCTTTGCAGCTTTAAGTAGTGATGAAAAAGGCGATCTTTTGGTGCAATCTTCCACATCATTTGAGCCAGGCAGCAAGGTGGAATTATCGCGGTTGAAGAATTGGCAATTTCAGGAGCCTCAGCAATTAGCAATTGAAGCCAGCGGCCCAATTCAATTAGTACCCCAAGGCCATCAATTGGTGGTGCCGGAATTCGAGGGCTTAAGCCTTCAAACTTTGCCGCCTCTTGCAGCTAAACAGGAGATCTTGCCCGGCAGCCGAGATTTAAGTAGTTTCTGCCCTCAACCAGGCAGGGCCCTATTGGTGCGCCACTGGCCTGACTACCGTCGCTCCCTCGAACTACTCGAACCAGGGCTAGCTCCGAAACAGCTTTGGTTGGGCACTGAAGCACTTTTAGCTACTGCCTGCGCAGGGGGAGGCGAACGGGTTTGGCTGCTGCTGCTAAGCGGCATACGCAAGCCAAAGCTGGAATTAATAGAGCTCAACAAGCAGGGAAAAACAGTTCGGAGAGTTTTTTTAACAGATAAGGAGTTAGACCCAGGCAGCAAGCTTCACTACGACGCAACTCGTCAAGTATTATTGCTATTATTGCGCCAAAAAAGCAATAATTACCAACAACCAGCCCCCGCAAATGCCCACCTTATTAATACAAACAATTACAGCATAGAAGTTATACCTGGCAGCGCAACACAAGTGGGCTGGCTACCTTCAAGGCAGTTGAAGAAAATATAAATTAGGGCAATTAATCATAGGTTGCGCAACACTTCAAGATCCTCAGCATCAAGCGGGGTGGGTAGCCCAGCTCTCAAAAGCCTTGCGAATTCACCGCCATCATTGCCGAGCAGGGTGATCAAATAAACGCGCCCAGGGCCTGGGTTTTCAAAATCGTGTACATCATCAGAGGGGGTAACGACGCTATCGCCCCCTTGAGCCAA
>NZ_CEXBMR010000013.1:4883-15630 GCF_982614295.1 Synechococcus sp. | reverse complement strand
ATGGGCTGGAACACGATCTCCTGGATCATGAATTTCAAGAAACCATGTAAAAGCCCCTCCAGAGGTTTCAGGATCTACCAGGATTGCAAGGCGGCAATGATCATTGGAGTTGAAACGATAAGCCTCAAGCTCACCAACTTTGCTATGCAGCAATTTCATAGTGCAAAAACCAGAGTTGCAAAAGAAATTAAAGCTCTATTAAACGCGCTTTTTTAACAGCAAATCCAGCTTCTGTGGCTGAAACCGCCGCTAAAACTAATAAACCAATCAAACCCACCAATTGGTTTTCGCTTTCAGCTGCAACATCAGCACGTTGAGCTAAAACAACTCCAGCTAAAAACCAACTCGTTGCAAGAGCTGAAGTAAGCCAGTAGGCCTTCCAGCGCCGTTGGTATAAGTAACCAGCCCCTAAACCGGGAATCACATTGAGTAGCACCGCCACCCATCCAGCAGAAGCGGCAAGTATTTGAGTTCGATTAGCTGTCATTTCAGAAAAGAAAATTTAATAACATTTTAACCATGCAAACGCATACCTTCTAGATGTTCTAAGATTTTTTGACGAACTTCCATGAGTTCGTTAAAACACTCTTGATTGTGAGCGCAATTACGGAGCTTTGGATCTGGCTTTAGAACTGATTCAATAAAAAGATCGAGCCCTCGGTTCCACTTGTCTGTTTGATCCGCCACAGCTCAGCTCCTTTAGCTTGCATAAAAAATTAATATACCACTACATTGCTTAAGATGCCTAAACTGATAACCAACCATTAATTTCGATCGCTATTGCTATAATTTAACATGAAAAAATTAATTTCTAATTTCAAAATGGATATCCCTCCCCAGGAGCAAAACCAAAAATGGTTTAAAAGCCATCTGCTCGATCGCTCGATAGAACTACAAGATATTTACGACCTTCCTCAGGTGGAGCTTGATTTATTACTAGCAGAAACAGCAGAGCAAAGAAGCGACATTATTAATAGAGATCGAAATCACGGAAAGTGGTGCACCGCAGGTTATTTTCTAGAACTTGCTAAATTGATTGATCAGAGGCGCTGCCGCGACCTTGAGCAGTAAAACTAAGCTGATTTAATCAAAGTTTAAGCAATTCTTCCTGCTTCCAGATTTCCAATACCTCTGGGAATTGAACCTCAATGCAGGCATCGCAGATGCCATGGCTAAAGCTCAATGTGGAGCGCTTAGATAGATATTGATCTAGATGCTGCCAATGCCCATCTTCATTTTTTGCTTTGCGGCAATAGGAACAGGTGGAAATTATCCCCCGCGAGTTGGTGAGCTGGCAAAATGATTCTAGTAAAGTGATAGATCTTTTTCTTAATTCAAGGAAAGCTACCGCCTGCCTAGCGAGGGCTTCCATTACATTTATTTGAGTTTTTGTGAGTGTTTTCGGCTCACGATCGATAACACATAATGTTCCAATTCGATGGAATTCATTATTTTGAAGCGGGAAACCTGCATAAAAACGAATATTTGGTTCGCCCGAAACTAGGGGGTTGTCAGAAAAGCGTTCATCATTAAGGGCATCTTCAACAATCAGCGGAGAAGTGGATTGAATCGCATGGGCGCAAAATGACCAATCGCGGGGTGTTTCCGATGCTTCAACACCTACTTTTGCTTTAAACCACTGCCGATTCTCATCTACAAGGCTAAGCAATGCGATCGGTGTGTTGCACACCTCTGAAGCAATTGTTGTGAGGTCGTTATACGACTGCTCTGGTTTAGTGCCAAGAATTCGGTATTCGTGGAGAGCCTGCAACCGCTCCTGTTCGTTATCTGGAATGCAGGCTGGTTTCAAAATTAAGCCTTTGCCTCTTTGCTTATTTCTAATTGACTTTTCCCTTCAGAACCAATTTTCTCAAACAAACGCAATGCCCGTTAGAGACCGCCCTGATCCTTCTGGCCGGGTTTTTAGCTCCTGCGGGGAGCTCCCCTACGAGCTGCCAACACCTCTTGCACTTGGCGCCATGAAACACCGTGATGGGTGAGGGCCACCTGTAGATGAAATAACAAATCAGCAGCCTCAGAAGCAATTTCCCCTGGGTTGTTGTCTTTACAAGCCATCACAAATTCAACGCTTTCTTCTCCTATTTTTTTAAGGATGCTGTTATCACCACCATCAAGCAATTTATTTGTGTAACTCCCAGATTCAGGCACAGCAGCGCGAGCCTGAATTACTCGCGCCAGCTCCGTGCAGGCATCGGCTGGGGGTGGCAAAGCCCCTGCGCCGCCAGCAATGGGCCCTTGGCCTGCATCAAAAAAACAGCTGCGCGCGCCGGTGTGGCAAGCAACATCACCCACCTGATTAATACTGATTAGCAATACATCGGCATCGCAGTCGTAGCGGATTCCTTTCAATTGTTGATAATGACCACTAGTTGCGCCTTTATGCCACAACTCTTTGCGAGATCTGCTCCAGTAGTGCACTTCAGAGCTGGAAAGAGTGAGCTCCAAAGCTTCAAGGTTCATCCAGGCCAGCATTAAAACTGCGCCATCCAGCCAATCTTGAGCAATGGCTGGAATCAAGCCCTCGGAATTAAAACGAAGTCGATCCAGGGGTAAAGCCCAAGGAGCACTCATGGCCGCAGTAGAAAATGATCACACCAGCTTCGCAGCGCAACGGCGCTTTTATGTACACCTGCTCAAAGCAGTTCGAGGGTTTTCCCTGCTGCCACAGACAAGCAAACCATCCAGGCCAGTGCCGCTTTGTGCATGGCTACAGCCGCAGCTTTACCTGCTGGTTTGGCGCAAAGCAGCTAGATAAATATGGCTTTGTTGTGGATTTTTCCAGCTTTAAAGAGCTGCGCTTAATTTTAGAAAATCAGTTTGATCACACTTTTTTGGTAAATCAGGATGATCCATTGCTCGAGAACTGGCAGCAACTCCATGAATTGGGCGCCTTGGATCTGAGGGTCATGCAAAACGTTGGGATGGAAGCCAGTGCCCATTGGGTGTGGCAAAAAACAAATGAAATATTGCAGCAGCGAGGTGATGGTCGTAATTGGTGCTGGAAGGTGGAAGCGCGCGAAAACAGCAAAAATGCTGCTTGCTGGGAACTACTACCCCCCTGGGCGCAGCAATAAATAGTTCGGGAGCTCCCCACTGCTTAATTCAAGCCTGCGTGGTTGCTCATAAACTGAGTTGCAAATCCTCAACTCCATGGTTTTAAGTTTGGCGAGCCGCCAAAACTTAATTTTGGCTGTGCTGCACAGCAGCACAGAAGAATTGAGTGGACAGGCTCTTCATGGCCGCATCAGGAGCGAGGGAGGCAGCATGGGGCTTGCCACCGTTTATCGCCACCTGCGCAGCCTGCAACAGCAGGGGGAAGTGCGTTGCCGCCACCTTGCCAATGGCGAAGCCCTTTACGCCCCAAGGGATCGCGATGTGCACCATCTCACCTGCGTTGAATGCGGTTGCAGTTCAGCCCTTGCCAACTGCCCTGTGGAACAGCATTCTCTTGCAATCCATACCCCCACAGGTTTCACCCCGTTATTTCATACCCTTGAAGTATTCGGCATCTGCGCCACCTGCAAAGCAACAAAATAACTAACAAAACCAAGATGATGACAAATTTCTCTAGCAAACGCCCTGTGCCGGTAACAATCCTTACTGGATTTCTAGGGGCGGGTAAAACCACATTGCTAAATCACATTCTAGCCAATCAAGAAGGGGTGAAGACAGCTGTTTTGGTAAATGAATTTGGCGAAATCGGTATTGATAATGAGTTAATTATTAATCATAGTGATAATACTGTTGAATTAAACAATGGCTGCATATGCTGCAGCATAAATGATGAATTACTGCAAACAATATATAAAGTACTAGATCGCCCTGAGCCCCTCGATTACATCGTGGTGGAAACCACTGGCCTGGCGGACCCAATGCCTGTTGCCATGACTTTTCTTGGAAGTGATTTACGGGATTTAACAAGGCTTGATTCAATTATTACAGTTATTGATGCTGAAAATTTCAGCTCAGAGGTACTTGAAACTCAAGTGGGTAGAGCGCAGGTACTTTATGGGGACATTCTACTTTTAAATAAAACTGATTTAGTATCAACCGATCGCCTTAAGGAGGTGGAAACGCAGCTTGCAACTGTGAAAAAAGATGCTCGGCTATTACATTGCGTTAAGGGAGAAGTGCCACTTCCGCTGCTTTTAAGTGTTGGCTTATTTGAATCGGATCGAATTGTTGAAGAGCAAAATAATAATCACTCCCACAATCACGGGCATGATCACGGGCACAAGCATCATGATCATAAAGAGCATGATCATAAAAACCATGATCATAAAGAGCATGATCACAGTAATTCAAATGAAGAAAATAACGCAGATATTGAAGGTTTTACTTCACTCTCTTATTCCAGCATTAAGCCTTTGGGGTTGCGTAAATTTCAAAATTTCTTAGACAATCAATTGCCCGCTGAAGTGTTTAGAGCTAAGGGTATTCTTTGGTTTAATGAAAGTGAAAGGCGTCATGTATTTCATCTTGCCGGCAAGCGCTTTTCCATAGACGACACCGATTGGCAAGGGGTACGCAGCAATCAAATTGTTTTGATCGGGCGAAATATCAACCACAAAAAATTATTACTACAACTACAAGCTTGCGAGGCGCCAGATGGTGGGAAAGGTTTTAGTTGAGCTGCTAATCGGGTTCATCACAGGGCTGTTGGCGGCCCTGCTGATGGCTGCAATTTCGTTACTCACCAGCCTGGGCTGGGGCGATCAGTTTTTGAAGGGATTTCCCTCTCAAGCGCCATTTGTTCTACAACTTTTAATCCCAATCAGTTGCGGCCTAGCAATCGGGTTGCTGCGTCGCGCTGGGGCTGAGCCCCTACCAGAGCTGAAAGAAACCTTTGCCCAATTGGATCCAAAGCAGGATCAGAAGCTGCAACTTGAGATACAGCCAAAATTAAGCCACATCCTGCTGGGGTTACTGGCGCTGCTGGGGGGCGGCAGCATTGGCCCTGAAGCACTTCTAAGCCGTTCCTTAACAGAATGGCAGCTGGGGCTGCAACGCCTTAAAACAAGGTTGGGCATCGGCGGCCGCTTGGCTAAGGGCTATTGGAGCTGGCTGCCGGGTCTTATTGGTGGTTTTGCTGGTTTTGCGCTGTTAAAGGGGTTCGACAGATTTGGTGGTGGTGAGCAGGGGGTAATTTTTTTATGGCCCAATAGTTTCAGCCAAGGGGCCTCGAACTTGGCCTGGTCCTTGCTTTTGGGGGCAGGGGGCGGCTGCCTGGGGCTGTTGTTTTTGGGCTTGAGGCGGCAATTGGCAAAACGAATCAAGCGATGCCAAGCATCACCACTTCCACTGGCAATTTTCACAGGTGTAGTGCTGGCACTGGTGAACATTTGGCAACCGCTCGCTCTTTTTTCTGGCGAACAACAATTAAGCCCACTGCTACAAGGCGAATTAATTAATAGAGCTGATCAACTTTTGTTAGTGGGCTTTTTAAAAATTGCCCTGTGCGCCCTTTGCCTCAGCACCGGTTGGATGGGCGGACTTTTTTTTCCATTAATAATCGGCGCAGCCGCTATCGGCCAAGGGCTCCATCAAGCGGCTGGAATTATTCCTGGTGAAGTAGCGATTAGCGCCCTGGTAGCGGGCATCCAAGCCATGGTGCTTGCTCAGCCGTGGGTTCCGTTTGTGATAACCGTGGTGGTGCTAAAGGGCCATGCGCTGCCTGCGGCAGTTATCGGCAGCCTCATGGGATGGCGCCTAAACCGCTATGTTAGGGATATATGAAGTTTTGTAATGTTTGATCCCACCGTGCTTGGCGCTATTGCATTGGTGATAGGCATTGCTCTTTATCTAAGGCCTGACTCAGACGACGACGATTCCGGTGGTGGCATCTTGCAACCGATTCCGATTCGCGTTCAACGTCGCTATTGAGAAGCACTTGCAAATAGCCCCCAAACCGTTCTAGGTTGAGAGCGGTTCTCAACAAGCAAATGGTTCGATCTGGTTTTAATCGTTATTTACAATTTTCGGTTTTTTTATTGCTTGCCTCCTGCTTGGATGCAAAGGCTGAAAAAGTTGGTGTTTATTCAGGCAGGCATTACAACAGCGATAAAGAACTTTATAAACTTTTCACTAAACGCACCGGTATCTCCGTAAATTTATTAGAGGCTAAAGATGATGCCTTGATTGAGCGCCTGAAGGCAGAAGGTAAAAAAAGTAGCGCTGATGTGTTGGTACTTGTAGATGCGGCTCGGCTTGATAGGGCCGCAAACTTAGGTTTATTTAGGGCTGTTAAATCGCCTCAGTTGTTGCAGCAAGTGCCTAATACTTATCGAGATAGCCGCGGCCGTTGGTTTGGCCTTACCCGCCGCGTAAGGGCAATTATTGTGAATCCAAAGTTCGTATCGCCTAATTCGATTCGTAGTTACAGCGATTTGGCAAATTCGAATCTGAAAGGGAAACTTTGTTTGCGTAATCGCAAAAGTGTTTATAACCAATCACTGGTTGCAGATCAGTTGGTAAGCCGTGGTGCAGCTGCCACCACAAATTGGATTAAGGCCATGGTTGCAAACTTGGCCCAACCTGTCTTTAGCTCCGATACCGCCCTGATCAGAGCTGTGGCAAAAGGGCAATGTGGCGCTGCACTTGTTAACACTTACTACGTAGCTCGCATGACATCTGGCGAATCAGGCAAAGAAGATCAACTGCTTACCAAAAATATAGATCTAATAATGCCCATCCCCGCCCACGTAAATATCAGTGGCGCAGGTGTAACAAGCTCTGCCCGTAATCCGGAGGCAGCCCAAAAGTTGATTGAATTTCTCGCCTCCCCCACTGGTGGAAAGGGGTATGCAGAGGCAAACAATGAATATCCCCTTAAAGGATATGGCGGTAATCCTTGGTTGAAACGTTTCGGGGCGTTTAAAAGCAGCGGCGTTTCAGCTGAAACCCTTGGCGCAAATAACAAACGCGCTGTGCAATTAATGGTAAACAACGATTGGAAATAAAGCTGCCGCCCCGCCCTGGCTTAACTGGCATTCTTAGCGCCACAGCTGCCTTAAATCTCCTGCCATTGCTAGGGCTTTCCATCTATTGCCTCTCCAAACCAGAGGGCGCTTTTAGGGCCCTAGGCAGTGAAGGAATTGAGCAGCTGGGAAACACCCTGCTACTGCTTTTACTGGTGGGGCTTGGGGTAGGGGCTTTTGGCAGCAGCATTGGCTGGCTTACCGCCAGTTGCAATTTCCCTGGCAAAAAACTGCTCACCATTGCCCAATTAATACCGCTCGCCACCCCTGCTTACCTGGAGGCGGCAGTGCTTACAGATCTGGGGAGTCGGGAGGGTTTAAGGCTGCACGGCCTTGGGGTAGCTGCTGCGGTATTAATTCTGAGCACCTTGCCTTATGTGGTGCTACTCAGCCGCGACAGCTTCCGCCAGAGCGGGCGTAAACACTTAGAAGCCAGCCGCAGCTTGGGCTTGGGAGCCTGGGCGAGCTTCCGCCGCGTGGCACTTCCGATGGCGATACCAGCCATTACCAGTGGTGTTGCTCTTGCTGGCATGGAAGTAGTTAATGAATTTGGTGCGATGGAATTACTTGGGGTTCCAACTCTTTCCACGGGAATATTGCAACGCTGGCAGGGAGAGGGCGACCCCCAAGGGGCCACAAGCCTTGCCCTAATTGCCCTAGCTGTGGTGGCTGTTTTGGTGGCAGCCCAACGTTGGCAGCGGCGTCTTAGTCGCCGTTGGGATCAAGGCGGACCTGGCGATCATTTTGAAGGCTGGCAGTTGCGGGGGCCGAGGGCATGGCTTGCCACAATTTTCTGCCTGTTACCACCTTTATTAAGTGCTGGGTTGCCATTGGCCTGGATTCTGAGGAGCTCGGATCAGTTGCGCCAAGAAAACCTTGCTGAATTGTTTGGCCTTAGTGCACGCAGCTTGGTTTTGGGGTTGGCGGCGGCGGCAATGGCTGTATTTATGGCCCTTGTTTTAGCGATAGGGGGCCGTTGGCTAAAGGTTCCATGGCTGAAAGTTTCTATTTTTATGGCCGGCCTTGGTTATGCGGTGCCCGGGGCAGTGTTAGCGCTGGCTTTGCTGTTGTTATTTGCACCCCTTGGCCTTCCGCCCCTGTTGCTGCTGCTTTATGGCTATAGCAACCGTTTCCTTGCCGTAGCAAAAGGTGGGCTTGATGCAAATTTAGAAAGGCTTCCCCCCAGCATTGAAGAAGCCGCCACAAGCCTTGGTAAAAACTGGCAAGAAGTTTTGCGTAGGGTGCATTTACCAATTTTGCGCAGCCCTTTGCTACTGGCAAGCATGTTGGTTTTTGTAGATACCGTAAAAGAATTACCGCTCACATTTGCCTTACGGCCTTTCAATTTCGACACCCTGGCAGTGCGGGTTTTTCAATACGCAAGTGATGAAAGGCTTGGCGCAGCCCTTGCGCCAGCACTGCTAATCATTTTATTAGGGCTTAGCTCAGCTCTACTGCTGGCAGCTGAACTTAAGCAGGAAAAAATTGAGCCTTTGCCCCCGCTTGCAAGCTGATTTTGCAATAGCTGCCAATTGCCAATTCCTGCTCAATAGGCACCTTGAGCCGCATTGATTCCCCCTGCAAATCAAATTGATACAGCCATTGATCTCCTAAAAATTCCCTACCCACCAGTTTTGCTAATCCATCGGGATCAATTTGCACCGCTAAGGCCTCCTGCCGCAACAACACATCAGATTTTTGAGAAGGATTGTGGCCTGCTACACCAAAACTTGCACCACCATCGGGAAGAGCTTGCAAGCGCTCTAGGGGCAACACATTTCCCTGCAAAACAAACCTGGCTACAAAAGTAGTTGCTGGTTTATCAACCAAATCGCGAGGGCTGGCGTATTGATGCCAGCTCCCTTCTTTCATCACAGCTACTCGATCGCATACCGCTAAAGCTTCTTGGGGATCGTGGGTAACCATCACAGCACTAACACCACATTGAGCAAGCAATAAACGCAACTCACTTCGCAAACGGAGGCGCACTTCCACATCCAAATTTGAAAAGGGTTCATCTAAAAGCAAGAGCTTGGGGCCAGGCGCTAATGCTCTTACTAAGGCCAAACGCTGACGCTGGCCGCCGGAGAGTTCGTGGGGGTAACGGCGTTGCAGTTCAGCAATGCCGAGCTGTTCTAAAAGCCACTTTGCCCGTTGTAGATCTTCTTTTTTACGGCAGCCAAAACAAGCATTATCAAACGCATTTAGGTGCGGGAAAAGTGCATAGTCTTGAAAAACCATTCCCACCCCACGCCGCTCCGGCGGCAGGCAACGTTGGGGGGAAGAAATCTGATGGCCCTCCAGCTGCAATGTGCCTTTGAAGGGGCGTTCAAAACCAGCAATCAAGCGCAGCAAAGTGGTTTTACCGCAGCCGGAGGGGCCAAGTAAGCCGATTAATTCCCCTTGCTCTTGCTCAAAACTGATATTTTGCAATGCCCATTCACCAGGGCTATAGCAATGCCAAAGATCTGTTGCTTCTAGAAACGCCATAGCACCATCAAACCGCAGCGGCGCACGCAGCACATAAACCCCTCACTGTGAGCCTGGAACTAAGTAGGCGAAAATTAAATTGAGCCGCTGCATCAGCGCCGGCTTGAAACACTTGGGCACTATCGAATTCTTCAGTTTTACCGCAAGCAGCGCAAATGAGGTGGTGGTGATCATTATTTTCAGCGCTAGCAAGCTCAAAACGGCGGCTTCCTTCTGGCAACTCCAGTTCCCGCAAAAGAGCCATTGAGGTAAGTAACCGTAGGGTGCGATAAACAGTGGCAAGTGATACGCGAGCATCACCTTTTAGTAGCTGCAGATGCACGTCTTCGGCGCTGAGGTGTTGGCCTGGCCCCAACCGCTCGAATAAATCAAGCACGCGCTGGCGTTGGGGAGTTAGTCGTTGGCCGCGATCGTGTAAGTCGTGGCGAAGCCCCCCCGATACCGCCACAACAAAAGGAACCTTTTCTCAACACTAGCTGCTATTGAGAGCGAATGGTTATGGGTTGATCCAGTTGAGCTGCAGCAGCCGTTAGTAATTCCGCCACAACACTGATCAGGCGATAACTGATAACCACTGCCAAAAGCTCTGCCTCTGGAAGCGATCCATGCAAGCGAGCTAATAAAACCAACTCAAAAACACCAATACCTCCTGGTGCTCCTGGCACCACTAAACCCACCAGCCAAGCAAGGGCAAAAGCGGCAAGCCATAGGCCAATGCCAAGGCTGTTGATACTGCTGAAACAAACTATGCAACAAGCAAAACCGCCAAAACGCAGCAACAGAAAAGGAAATTGCAAAAGCAAAGCTGCCCAGGGGCTGCTGAGGAGGGCTTGATCTTGCTTCAACTCATCGCTTTCCACCTCACCGCTGAGGTTCAGCAAAGCTCTTTTACTAAGTAATAAGCGTTCCAGCAAAGGATTCAACCAACGGGGCCGCAGCAATAGCAACGCAAAAGGTGATATCAAACCAAGCCCCCCTTGCAAACCACCAAGAGGTAGTAAGCAAAGGGCTGCAAGCAACATCAAAAGGGGATCAAGTAGCACCGCCAACAAGGCTCGCCTCGCCCCAACTCCCCGCTGCTTCAACCAACGCAAACGGCCTGCATGATGCCAGATTCCACCCGGAAGATATTTATAAATATTGGTGCGCATAAATAACAGCAACACCTCGATTAAAGGCAATGGCGATCGCAACCAATGCAGCAGAGCCCACCAGGCCAAACCGTTAAACCACTGGGCCGCAACCGTTGCAGCAACACC
>NZ_CEXBMR010000013.1:0-4783 GCF_982614295.1 Synechococcus sp. | reverse complement strand
GGGCTATCGAGGCAAACGCTTTCACGGCTTAATACCCAACGGGGTTCCAATCTTTCACGTAGGCCAAGGCTGCTGCAGTGTTGCCACCAAATTGCTCGCAACTCCTTAGCGAGATCAGGCCGGGCCAGGCAAGTAATTAATACCCCTGGGCGCCCCTTCTTCATTTGAATCGATTGGCTAAAAACCTCTAAAGCACCTGCATCTCGCAACTGCTCTTGCAAAAAAGCGATCGATTCTCCATCCATATCATCTACTTGGCACTGCTGCACCAACAGCGTTTCAGAAGCAGCCTCCGGCTGATTTATTGAATCTTGACTTGATAAATCTTGCTTTAAAGGCTGCCAAAGCCGCAGAAGATTGGGGCGATCGAGAGTGCGTTGCCCCAAGCCGATGCCAACACTGCCAGGTATGTGGGCGGGGGGAGCACAAAATTGCTCCACCCAAACACTCATTAGGGCAATGCCGGTAGGTGTTGTGAGTTCACCAGCTGGAAAACCAGCACTGCTTGCAAGGGGAATCTGCCTCTGCTTTGCGATCTCAAGCACAGCTGGCACCGGCACTGGTAAGGGGCCATGGGCGCTGATTACCTCACCATGGCCAGCGGGAGGGGCGCTGGCAAAAAGATGATCCACCTTGAAATGCAATAACCCAGCACATACGCCCACCACATCAACTAAGGCATCTATGGCCCCAACCTCATGGAAATGCACCTTTTCCGGGGGGAGGCCATGCACCCAACCCTCAGCTTGAGCCAGCAGGCCAAAAACCGCTAACACCCTGGCACGCAATTGATCTGGCCAAGGGGCTGCCTCCAGCTGGGGCCTTAAATCACGCCATAGCCGATGGGGCGGAGAAGCTTCGAGCAGTTCCACATTGAGCCTGGTACCTCGCATACCAGCACTGCTGCTCTTGCAAATCTGCAAACGAAAAGCAGCGCCAAGGCCAAAGGATTTCAGGGGCTCTAAAACCACTTCTTCTGGAAGCCCTTGATCAAATAAAGCTGCCAACAGCATGTCGCCAGCCACACCAGTGGGGGCATCTAAATAAGCCCAATTATTGGTATTCATTAATGGCACCTAATGGCGTTTTGGCTTTTTAGACGCTCCGCCACGGCGATCGCTGCGTTGGGGCATTGGCGCAATCACCTCCCAATGTTCAATTTGTAGTAATTCCCCCTGCAAGCGAACGCGTAGATCGAGGAAATGGCGCAAATGCTCCATTGAAATGTTGCCCTTGAGTTGCAATTTGAAGGGCTGGGGGCGGCTGCCATCAGCGCGGGGCAACTGACGAATTTTTATCACCACATCGCCGCTTTCTGGCTTGGTGAAAATCAATTCACCCCGCACAGAAAAAAATCCATCCCCCTCTGGCAGGTGATCAGGGAGATCGGGATCATCGCTTGCCAAGGTGCGAGGTTCCCATACCCCCACCACCTGCAGGTGCAATTTTTGATCGTCTCGGCTGCGGGGATAAACAACCCAGAGGTGCTCATCATCAAGATTGAGGTGCCGTTTCACCAAACTCAATACGCGCCCAAGCAGCACCGCATCAATAGAAGAACCATCTGCTCCAACCAGGTTGCCGCGGGTAACGATGGCGGGCTCGATTGGGCAATAGGTGCCCCTCACGATCCCGATCGCCCGGAACTGCAGCGGCTCGGTAACTGGAGGAATCGGGTGCTGACGCATCAGAAAGGCAGAACCGCGTTGAATCACATTGAAATCTAGCGATGCCCCTGACACCGTTCCACCTAGACGGTTTACTGAATTAAATACAAGACTTTTTCTTGCTTAAAAAAACCGTTGCGGCGTTAGCAGCTATTTGCGTGGCTGGATTTGGCGGCTGGTGGCTAGGGCGCTCCGGTTTTGGCTTGGCGCCAGCAGAAGCGCCCCAAGCTGCCCTGCAGCGGCGCCGAGCGCCCCTAGAAACAAAACTGGCAAAAGGGGAAGCAACAGCAGAAGAGCAATTGCAATTACTGAAATTAAGGCTTGCGTTAGGCGATCAAAATGGAGCGATTTCGCTACTGGAGCCGCTAAGTGATCAACGGCCTGAACAATGGAAACTACGGTTGATGTTGGCGGATTTACGCAGGCAACAAAAGGATCAAGGCGGCGCTGAAAGGGAAATCCGCCAGGTGCTCAATGTGCAACCACTACAGGTAGAGGCTTGGCAGCAACTAACCCAGCTACAGCTAAATCAAGGTAAGGGGTCAAAAGTAGAAGCTCAGTTAAATAAAGCAGCAGTGGCCGCAAAAGGGAAACCAGAGGAATTAACTCTTGGCCTTTTGCTTGCTGATCTGCAACAGCGGCGGCAGCAAAAACAAAGCGCTGAAAACACCTACCGCAACTTGATCAATCGCTACCCGGAGGATCCCCGCCCACTGTTGGCATTGGCCCTACAGAAACAGGTGGCGGGGCAGGGGGAGGCAGCCGTTGCGTTGCTAAGGGAAGCGCGGCAACTCATGCCTGAAAAATCACAGCTAGTGCTCGATCAAGTGGCAGCTGGCTGGTCTATGAAAAATCTACAAAAAGCGGCTCAGGGCCCCACGGGCAACACTTTGCGAGCGGGTGCAGCCGGATTATCCAACTGACGCAAGGCCTCATCCACTGCATCTCTAGGTGAGGTGGCGCTGTCCATAGAGCTGGAATTACGCAAACGATTCATTAATTCCATGGGATTAGTTACATCCAGAAGTGAGTTACTCGGTTTTGTGGTGCCGTAGTTGTAGAGGTTTTGCTCTTGGATACTTTCGTTTTTCGGATTTGCGAAAGCTGAATTTGAAGCCAGCAAGGCAAAAAGTGCAGCTGGTAGTGAAAGGCGCAATATGCAAAAAACTTGATTTGCCATCGATCAGCTATTAAGTGACATAAGTTTAAAGGGCTTTTTCCGTGCGTATCGCCAGCTGGAACGTAAATTCAATCCGCAGTAGAGAAACCCATCTGCAGCGCTGGCTGCAAATGGCGCAACCAGATGTATTGGGATTACAGGAAACAAAGGTGGAAGATGCCATGTTTCCCCATGAATTCCTTGAGAAAGCCGGCTATACTGCAGCCATTAGCGGTCAAAAAAGTTATAACGGCGTTGCGCTATTGAGCCGGCTCCCCCTTGAAGACGTGCGAATTGGCTTTGAAGCACTTTTACCTAGTGATCAAACGGCAAAGGAATTAGGGGAACAAAAAAGAGTGATTAGTGCTTCAGTTGCTGGGGTGAGGGTGCTGAATCTATATGTGCCAAATGGCTCTGATTTGAAATCTGATAAATACAAATATAAATTAGCCTGGCTCAATTGTTTAAACCGTTATCTGAATGTGCAAAGACAACAAGGGGAAGCATTTTGTATGTTGGGAGATTTCAATATTGCCTTAGAAGATATCGATCTTGCCAATCCAGGCCGTAATAATGGTGGGATAATGGCATCGCTTCCGGAGCGGGAGGCGTTGCGGGGATGCATCGGCAATGATTTACAAGATGCTTTTCGCTTATTTGAACCTGAAGGTGGCCATTGGAGCTGGTGGGATTACCGCTCTGGGGCCTGGGATCGAGATCAGGGTTGGCGTATAGATCATATTTATATAGATGAAGAACTGCAGCAAAGAGCATTGAGTAGCATGATCCATAAAGCTGAAAGGGGCGAGCTAAAACCGAGCGATCATGCACCTATAAGCCTTGATTTATTTGATGAAGTAGCAGAAGAGAATGATGATTAAATCACCACCACATCCGCAGGTAGATCAAGATGTTGCAGCCTGCGGCTGGATTCAGCGCAACCCGCTGGAGTGGGAAATAATTTACCTGGGTTGGCCCGCTGCTCTGGATCAAATGCCTTGCGCACGAGCTGCATTGTTTCAAGATCAGCTGGATTAAACATCCAATCAAGAAAACAGCGTTTATCGCTGCCAATTCCATGTTCACCGCTAATACTGCCGCCTGCATCAACGCAAAGCCGCAGAATTGCGGCGGCCAAATCTTTCACCTTTCCTTTCACATCTAGCTCTGCTTGATTATAAAGAATTAATGGATGCAAATTACCATCACCGGCATGAAATACATTTGCTACGGGCAATTTATATTGCTTGCTAAGTAGATCAATCGCGGCAAGCACTTTTGGTAAAGCGCTGCGGGGCACAACACCATCTTGAAGGTAATAGTTGGGATATAAACGACCCAAAGCTGAAATTGCACTTTTACGGCCAAGCCACAGGCGCGCGCGATCCTGCGCAGAAGTAGCTCGTTGCACAGAGCGGGCACCGGCCTGAAGGCAGAGCTCACTGCATAAATCCATGCTCATCTCCACCTCGCGGCTACTGCCATCGAGTTCGATCAATAAGGCTGCAGCGGCATCCACCGGATAAAGCTCCTGATCGAGCATCAGATCCACAGCGCGAATCGTGAGGTTATCCATGATTTCCATACCCGCCGGCAGCACACCGGCAGCCGTAACAGCCCGCACCGCTTCCCCTGCTGCTTCCATCGAGCAGAAATCAGCCAATAGAACAGCCACCGCTTCCGGCTGGCGCAACAAGCGCAAAGTAATTGCGGTGGCGATCCCCAAGGTGCCTTCACTACCGATAAACACACCGCGCAGATCAAGCCCAGGCATTTCCGCTAACGGCCCACCCAGGGTGGTGATGGTGCCATCAGGCAGCACCACCTCAAGCTCCAAAACATGGTTACTGGTAACGCCGTATTTAAGGCAGTGCACCCCGCCTGAATTTTCTGCCACATTGCCGCCAACGCTGCAGGCCACCTGGCTGGAGGGATCAGGGGCGAAGTAAAAACCATC
>NZ_CEXBMR010000012.1:35293-39605 GCF_982614295.1 Synechococcus sp. | reverse complement strand
CAGTGACTCCTACCGTGTCAAGGTAGTGCTCTACCTCTGAGCTAATCGCCCCAGGAACTGGAACCTAACACCTGGTTAAATCAGACCCAAGGCTTGTTGTTTTCAAAAATTACGCAACATTGAAAGGCGCCAGCGATCTCTTTTTGTAAGCATTGCTGATTCCAGCTTTAATTCACCTCTGCCTTCAAGCTGTACCCGCTCCTCGGGCTTAAGTTCACGGCTTGGGTTTGTAATAACTTTCCAATCGATCCGCACCTTGCCGGAACGAATTAGTTCCGCCATACGGTTTCGGGAGATAGCAAATCCGGCTGATGCCACTGCATCTAGGCGTAGAGATGCTTCTACGCTGGTGATTTGTTTTGGCTTAGGCATTTGGCTGGGTAAGCGCTCCCAGCCGGTTTCTGCAACCGAGCAGAGCACTGTGCGCACCTGTATTGGCTTGCCAATTAGGGCTATTGCAGCTAGCGGGCTTACTACTGCTAGTGCGCCACGATCGCCTCGCACTAAAACATCTCCAAGTTCTGCATCCCCTAACCCATCGGCTTGCAACGCCTGGCGAAAATCAATTGCTTCAGCTGGATCAAATAAGAAATTGCCGCTTATTTCCAGCAATTTAAATTGCTCTGCTGGCGGCATTTGTTCTGGCAATTCCTGTGGCGTTTGTTGGTTGCTTGCTGGATCAGATGTGGAATTTTCAGAACGCTCAAGCCGCAACCTCCGGCGTTCCGCTTGGGGGAAACCGCCGTTGCTAATTACTGTTAGTTCAATCAGTTGATTTAACCGATTCAGGCATTCTTCTTGCTCTGGTGCCGTTAAAAAACCACTCCATTGCGGTTGATACGTGCGCAGGCTGATCGCCGCCAGATTTAATACCGCCGCCAGGGAATTGGGGTAACTAGCCCCCAGCAGCAGCTCGCGAGTTGGCAGCATCAATCCTCCCTTAATCGCACCACTAAGCGAGGTTTAGCGCTTTGAATCAACCCCCAGGGGATGTTTTGGCCTGGTGCAGCCTCCACAAGTAACACCCATAACCCCTCGTCTAGGCGATTGCACACTGTGCGCACTTGGTCGTCGCCATCGCTGGTAACACTGGCTGCTGCAGCAAAACTACCCATCCAGCCGGCCCCTAAACCAAGTAATCCACCGATGAATGGTTGGCCAATGGGGCCAGCGAAAGCAAAGGTGTCGAGGTTGGTGATGAAAGTGAACATCACTCCAGCCCCAAACCCGAAGGGCAAAAGCCAGCGGGCCATGCTGCGCTGACGAGCCCTCCTGCTTATGGCTGGATTTAGCGTTGCCAAACTTTTGGGGTCTAGAGCGCCTGCACCAACAGCTTGAAGCTTGAGGGGCATTTGCTGTTTATCCAGTTGCACACTGTTGAGTTGCTGCTGCAACTGCTCCACCTCTTCAAGGCTTGCGAGCACCACCGCCACGCTAAGTGCCATTGCTTTCAGCCTGTTCAGGAGCGGTCTCTACACTGCACCCCCGCATGCCCCTACCGCGGACGATGACAAAAGTTTTGGTGTCGGATCCCATCGATCAGGTGGGGATAGACATTCTTTCTCAAGTAGCCCACGTTGATGTGCTTACGGGCCTGCCAGCAGCAGAGCTCAAACAAATCATCGGCGAATACGACGGCTTGATGATTCGCTCTGGCACCCAGGTAACGGCGGAAATTATTGAAGCGGCCCCCCGTTTGCGAATTATTGGTCGGGCTGGAGTGGGGGTAGACAACGTTGATGTGGCCACTGCCACCAAACATGGGGTGTTGGTGGTTAATTCACCAGAAGGGAACACGATTGCAGCGGCGGAACACGCCTTGGCAATGATGCTGGCCTTATCGCGTCACATACCAGCAGCCCACAGCAGCACCAGCGCCGGTGGTTGGGACCGCAAAACCTATGTGGGGAATGAGCTCTACAAAAAACGCCTCGGCGTGGTGGGGCTAGGCAAAATTGGTTCCCACGTGGCAAGGGTTGCCCAAGCCATGGGCATGGAGGTAATCGCCTACGACCCCTTCATCTCAGACGAACGGGCCCAGCAACTAAGGGTGCGGCTTAGCCCCCTAGAGCCCTTGTTTAAGGAAGCCGACTACATCACCCTGCACCTGCCTCGCACCGCTGAAACCGAAAATTTGGTTAACGCCGCTTTGCTGGCCAAAATGAAGCCCACCGCCCGTTTGGTTAATTGCGCCCGCGGTGGAATTATTGCTGAGGCAGACCTTGCTGAGGCATTGAAAAATGGGGTAATTGCTGGCGCTGCTCTGGATGTGTACGCCAAAGAACCACTGGAGGCAGATTCCCCCTTACGCAGTGTTGGCGAGCGGCTGATTCTCACCCCCCATCTCGGCGCTTCCACCGAAGAAGCCCAGGTAAATGTGGCCGTGGATGTGGCAGAACAAATTCGCGACGTACTACTTGGCTTGCCTGCCCGCAGCGCAGTAAATATCCCCGGCCTCACCCCCGAGGTAATGGAAAAGCTCAAGCCCCATCTGCAGCTGGCAGAAACCCTTGGCTTGTTGCTCAGCCAGCTATCTCGGGGTTCGGTGCAGGAATTGGAGGTGCGGCTGCAGGGGGAATTTGCTGAACATCCAAGTCAACCCTTGGTGGTGGCAGCCCTCAAGGGGCTTTTGAGCTCGGCTTTGGGCGATAAAATTAATTACGTGAATGCAGCCCTAGAAGCGAAGGGTCGTGGCATTCATGTGCTGGAGATCAAAGATGATGCCAGCCGCGATTTTGCCGGCGGCTCCTTGCAGCTTTCTTGCCGCAATTCCCAGGGCAGCCACACCGTTACCGGTGCGGTGTTTGCCGATGGGGAACTGCGTGTTACGAGCATTGATGAATTTCCTCTCAATGTGCCCCCCAGCAGGCACATGCTGTTTACCCGCCACCGGGACATGCCAGGCATCATTGGCCACCTCGGCTCCCTGCTCGGTGAGCACAATGTGAATATCGCTTCAATGCAGGTGGGCCGCCGGATAGTGCGCGGTGATGCGGTGATGGTGCTCAGCCTTGACGATCCAATCCCCCCCAGCCTGCTAACAAGCATCTACGCAATTAACGGCATTCAAGAAGCCCATCCCGTAACCCTTTAAACGATGACAATTTCCCCCTCCTCCAGCTGGTGGCGGCTGGAAATTGATCCTTCTGCTGACCTAGAGGAATCATTGATTTGGCGCTTGGAAACCCTGGGTATTTCCAGGGTGGCGATTCAATTCAAGCCAGATCAGCCGAGCCATCGCACCCTGCTGGCCTGGCTGCCGGCGGCGGATTGGCCAGCAAGTGAGCGCCAAAGTCTTGAGCAGGCCTTATCTGCCCTTGCTGAACCTTTTGGCTTGGAGTTGCCTCAATTGAGTTGGCAACAACAGCCCGAGGAAGATTGGAGCCATAGCTGGAAACAGCACTGGGCTCCGGATCCTGTAGGTGAAAAGCTTCTGATTTTGCCCGCTTGGCTGCAATGCCCTGAGGAATTCCGCAATCGTGAAGTGCTGCTGCTGGATCCAGGCAGTGCCTTTGGCACCGGTAGCCATCCCACTACTCGGCTTTGCATGGAAAGCTTGGAGCAGATCCCTTTGGCGGGCGCCTTGGTGGCAGATCTGGGCTGCGGCAGCGGCATCCTCGGCATAGCAGCCCTGGCCCTAGGAGCAGGTGCTGTGGTGGCAAGCGACACCGACAGCCTGGCAATACTTGCCAGCGCATCTAACGCTGCCCTGAACGGCATGGAGCAGCGGCTCCAGGCTCGATTGGGTTCAGCCCAAGAACTTAAGGAGTTGCTGGGCCAGCGAAGTGCCCAGGTGTTGCTTTGCAACATCCTTGCTCCGGTGCTGGCGGAACTGGCGCCGTGGTTCGAGAAATTGATTGCCGTTAACGGCGTGGGTTTGCTGAGCGGCCTCTTGGTGGAACAGGTGGAGCCCTTGGCTGATCAACTCACTTCAATGGGCTGGCAATGCCGCTTGGCGGCTGAACAATCCCGTTGGGCACTGCTAGAAATCACCCGTTAACGCTGTTTTGTTAGATAAATTTTGCTTATACAAGTTGGTTCAACCATTGGCCTTCTCGGTTTGTTGCCACCATGGCCTTCAGATAGGTGTACAAAGGTCGAGCCCCTACAGGCCCGGTTCGCCGTGGACCTGAGCAACCATCACTGCCATGGCGTCTTACAAGGTCACTCTCGTTAACGAAAGCGAGGGCCTAAACAAAACCATTGAAGTGCCCGATGATCAATACATCCTCGACGCAGCCGAGGAACAGGGCATCGATCTTCCTTATTCCTGTCGCGCCGGTGCATGTTCAACATG
This sequence comes from Synechococcus sp., assembly GCF_982614295.1. Lineage (NCBI taxonomy): Bacteria > Bacillati > Cyanobacteriota > Cyanophyceae > Synechococcales > Synechococcaceae > Synechococcus > Synechococcus sp. The sequence goes on along the minus strand of NZ_CEXBMR010000012.1, from coordinate 35,308 downwards.
TGCAGGCAAGATCAC
>NZ_CEXBMR010000012.1:21789-35193 GCF_982614295.1 Synechococcus sp. | reverse complement strand
TGGCAGTGAGCAGCCGAGTCCTGGTGGGATGTATACCTTTCGGGTGCTGGGCCCCTGCTGCCGATTATTTGATCGAGAGGAATTGCCCTGGCCCTGTTGCAGGCTGCAATGGCGTACTAAGGAACCAAGCTGGAGACGTGTTGGTAAAAGGCTGGTTCCTGATTTGGCGGCGCGGCGCTGCCCTACCTACGCCGTAGAACTTTTGCAGCCAGGGCTGCGTTCCAGCACTGCGGTACTCACCTTATTTGCAGAAAGATTGAGCCCTGAATTGCAGGAATGGTGGTACAGCCGCAGAGAAATCAGCGATCAGAAATAGATCTTGCCACCGCCCCACTGAAGCCCCTGCACTTTTGGTGAAACAAGGATGTATCCCGCCATGCGACGCAGGTCTTCGTCGCTGAGATTACGCATCTGAACAAATACATCAGCGCTTCTGAGGCTTGGATGCAGATCGGAAATCGACATCTCACCGTCGTAAGAGGTGGGATCTTTCATGTAGTCGACCAAGGCCTCAACAGAATCCCGAGGCGGGGTAGCAAGTGCAAGAGTTTCCGGATCAAGGCCAACGTTTTGGTTGGTTTTTGTAATCCCGCCGGCATGGCATGTGCCACAGCTGGTGTTAAACACTTTGCGACCCGATTTGATCTCAGATTCGCTGAAGGTGATCTGAGTGCCGCTCGGATCAGCGGGCACGGTGAGGGTTGCGGCATCCCATTGCAGGGCCCCAACAGTGCTGGGCATCAGCAATAAAACAATGGGCAGCAACAGCAAAGCGGCTAGGCGCAGCAAACCCTGAAAAACTTTATGCATGGAGGAAGCGTGAAACGTTACGGACTCCTGAGCTTTTGTATCACGCAAAACCACTCCTCCGGCGCTTAAGGGCCTTGTGTCTCACACACTGTTGCAGGCCCCAGGACTTAATTCGAGAGTTAAGAAGTCTTTAGCAAGCAAGGTGTTTTGAAAAATTGCCCGCGCTTCCTTGAGCAAATCCTCTGAAGTTTCCTGATTGCCTGGTGCGTAGCGGGGGCTCAGATGGGTGAGGGCTAATTGAAATACACCCGCCTCAGCTGCGGTTTGAGCCGCCATTGTGCTGGTGGAGTGTTGACGCTGATAAGCCATCTCTGCATCGCCATGGGAAAAAGTGGATTCATGAATTAAAAGATCCACACCACGGGCAAGCTGTATCGCTGCTTCGCTAAAAACAGTGTCGGTGCAATAAGCCATAGACACCCCTGGCTGAGTTGGGCCGCAAAGATCTGAACCTCGAATTTCGCGGCCATCTTCAAGGGTTATGGTTTCACCCGCCTTAAGCCGCGCAAATAGGGGCCCTGGGGGCAGTTGCAGGGCTTTGGCTTGCTCAATGTTGAATCGACCGGCACGTTCCTTTTCTTGAATCCGATAACCAAAAGCGGGGATGCGATGGGTGAGGGGCGAGCAATGCACGGTGAATTCCCCGTCGCGTAGTAAAACCGCACCACTGCTGGCGGCCGCTTCCACCTTGTGAAAACGCAGCGGATAGCCAATCCGCGTAGAGGAATGTTGCAGCGCTCCCAGTACAAATGCTTCTAGGGGTGCAGGGCCGTAGAGGTCTACCCCTGGGCAATTTCCTGCCATACCAAGGCTAGCTAGCAGCCCAGGCAAACCGAATACATGGTCGCCGTGCATATGGGTTACGAAAATGCGCCGCAATTGCGAAACCCTTAAATTGCTGCGTAAAAACTGATGCTGGGTGCCTTCGCCGCAATCGAGTAACCACAGATCGGAGCGCTGAGGTAGCCGCACCGCCACTGAAGAAACATTGCGGCTCCGGGTTGGAACGCCGGAACTAGTGCCTAGAAAAGTTATTTGCAATGGCGTAATCAGTTGGCGCCAGCTTTGATGGTGCCACGGCAAAGCGCTACTGCCCATTCAAATGGTGTGGAATTTTTCCCTGATAATTGCTCTGCTGTTCCCTCTGGCGTTAGCCAGAGAACCAGAGGTGAGGGTGTTGGTGGAAGAGGGCACCGCCCTGCGGGTGGCGCCTGTGGAGGGGCGTTTGCTGTTGCAAGCCGCCAATGGACGCAGCCTGGCTGCTGTTGCAGGAGGCCTCACCTTGAGGGCAGAGGGTGGTGAGATCTCTGGCCTGCCATCAGGCGCTATTGCAGAAATTTGGATCAGCCCTGAATCGCCAAATGGCAGCCTTTGGTTACAGCAACGGCGCTATCGCGGTCGATTGCAATTGCTGCTGCACAGGGGTCGAATTCAAGCGATAAATCGCTTAGGGATTGAGAGCTACCTACCTAGCGTTGTGGGGGCGGAAATGCCGCACCAGTGGCCCCAAGAGGCACTGCGGGTGCAGAGCGTGGCAGCCCGCAGCTACGCCTTGCGCCAATTGCGCCCGGAGGCCAATTACGACCTCAAGGCAACTGTGAGCAGCCAGGTGTATCGCGGCTTGGAATCGGAAACCGACAGCACCCGAGAAGCGGTGGCAAGCACCCGCAGCCTGGTGCTCACCCATGCTAGGAGGATTATTGATGCGGTTTTTCACAGCAGCAGTGGCGGTCGCACCGAAAACAGTGGTGAGGTGTGGCCGCGCCAGGTGCCTTATCTCAAAAGCGTGGCCGACTACGACCAAGACAGCCCTGTATTTCGTTGGACTAAACAATTTGATGCCGCCGCCTTGCTCAACTCTTTTCGTGAAACCGGTGGGGTAGACAGCATCTTGCCGTTAAAAACCACAAGCACCGGCCGGCTTACCGAAGTGTTGGTGCGTGGCCCGCAGGGCGACTTGCGTTTAAGTGCCGCGGAATTACGTTCTCGGCTTGGCTTGCGAAGCACTTTTGTGAGATTTGAGGTAGCAGCAGCGCCGCCAGCCCCGTTAGAAGCCTTAGGTGATTGGCTCGGCATAACACCCTCGCCGCGGCTTCTGGCACTGGGGCGTGGATACGGCCATGGCGTTGGCATGAGTCAGTGGGGGGCCTATGGCATGGCGCAGCAGGGGCAGGAATTTGCCCAGATTTTGCGTCACTATTACCGCGGCACCCAGCTTGAGTCCTACAGCTCAATTGATGGGCCTCAGTTGCCGCCTAATCCATGAAATTTACGGTGCTGGAAACCCCCTTGGCTGTGGCTGAACAAGCTGCTGCTTTGTTGGCTGAGGTGTTGCTTGATCCGTGCCGACCACCTAGTGGATTAGCCACTGGCCGCACGATGGTGGCTGTTTATGGCTGCTTGGTATCACTATTGCAAAAGGCAGGCATTAATAATTTGAGCCATTGGCGCAGTTTCAACCTCGATGAATACGTGGGGTTGGGCCCTGGGGATAAGCGCTCTTTTGCCGCCTATATGGATCTGCATCTAGGCCAGCCGCTCGCAATACCGCCAACAGCAATGCTGTTACCAAATGGCCTCGCCCCAAATCCCACTCTTGAAGCTGCCCGATATAGCCAGCAGGTGCAAACCCAAGGGATTGGCCTGCAATTGCTGGGCTTAGGTGAAAACGGCCACGTGGGATTCAACGAACCACCTTGCAGCGCCACGGCCCCCTGCCGCTGCGTGTTGCTTAGCAAGGCCACCCGAGCTCAAAATGCCGAAGCTTTTGGCGGCCAATTATTGGCGGTGCCAGAAAGGGCGATCACCCTGGGCATTGCAGATATTTTGGCGGCAGATGAGCTTTTGCTTGTGGTTACAGGGGCAAATAAGAGTGCTGTGCTGCGCCGTTTATTGGAGGAACCAGCCCAGGAGGCATTGCCTGCAAGTTGGCTGCAAAGCCATCCAAATTGTTTGGTACTGGCCGATCGCGCCGCTGCCAATCTTTAACCAGCAGCATCAAATACCACCCGTGGTTGCAATTCCCCCGTTGAGGTGGGATGTGCTAATCCGGCCAAACTGCCATCAGGCCTCAGCATCGCCACCACATCACAATGTTGATAATCAACTGCGCTACTGGCGGGAAGCCGTTGGCCGCGACACCATGCCTGCCATTGCGCGGTATCTAATTTCAATTGCGGCCTTGCGCCAAGGGCCAATAGTGGATCAAGCAAGGGTGTGCTGGGCTGCAGCGCCTCAAGGGGTATTGCTTGGCTAAGTTCAAAACCTAAAGCGCAGGTGCGTTGCAATTCAGCAAGGGCAGCTCCACATCCCAGGCGCTCGCCAAGATCCCGGGCTATTGAACGCACATAGGTGCCGGCTGAACAGCGCAGCTCAATCGCCAAGATGCCTTCAGCAACGTTCCATTCCAGCAGCTTTAGATGGTGGATGGTTACCAGCCGCGGCGGAATCTGAAGTTGTTCTCCGCGACGGGCCCGTTTGTAGGCCCTTTCCCCATCAATATGCACGGCACTCACGTTGGGGGGCCTTTGCATTTGTTCACCGCTAAAAAGGCTCAGCAGATCCTCCAGCTGCTCTTTTTTAAGGAGGGGCCAGGGGTTTTGGTTTAAAACTTCACCGCTTAAATCGTCGCTATCGGTATTGAGCCCCAGTTGAATGCGACCTAGATAAGCCTTGGTGCCATCTAGGTAAGGCAGCAACCTGGTGGCGGGACCAATAGCTAGTGGTAATACCCCTGTTACGTCTGGATCAAGGGTGCCGCCGTGGCCCACCCGGCGAATACCAAGTAAACGGCGGGCAATCGCAACACAGTCGTGGGATGTGCAGCCAGCGGGTTTATCAATTACTAGAAATCCGCAGGAGCTGGCAGAGGTCAAGTGCGGGCGAAGAGGGGGCTATTCGCCATGGTTGCACCCTCGTAGGTTGGGAACTTGCGGATTTGCGGCCCGGTGCTTGATCACCCAAGTGTTAACGACTTTTTGAAAGATGGCTTTGGCTTGCGCCAACAGCTCTCTAATTTTTTGCAAATTGATATCAGCACTATTGAGCAGCGTCTTCCCCAAAGCACAGCAGCGCTTGCAGCTCTCCATCCAGGTGCCTTCTCAGGTAAAGCGGGGGAGCTGGAACTTGAGGTGGAAAGTTTTTATGAAACTGAGGTGGGGGATGGGCATTTGTATGAATTAGCGGCCTGGCATCTTGATAGCTCTGCCTACATTGCCGATACGTTGCGTCTTCAGGCTCTAATTGCCAAAGGGCAACATCTGGATTTTGGCGGTGGAATCGGAAGCCATGCCTTGGCAGCTGCCCAGCTGCCCCAAGTGGATCAGGTGTGGATGGTGGATCTCAATGGTAGAAATCGAGATTTTGTATGCGAGCGGGCAAAAGCCCTAGGATTAAGCCATAAGTTGCGCTGCCTGCGCGATTTAAATGCAACAGAATTGCCAAACAAATTTGATAGTATTGTTTGTTTAGATGTGTTAGAGCATCTAACAGATCCGGCTGAACAATTGAGAATATTTGCGCAGCGGCTGCAACCAAAAGTGGGAGCTGCATTGTTTAATTGGTATTTTTTTAAAGGCTTCAATGGCGAATATCCATTTCATTTTGATGCCCCTGAATTAACGAAGCAATTTTTCGAAGTATTGCAAGAATTGTATCTGGAGCAATTTCATCCATACCTCATTACTACTCGCATATATGGCTTGCGCTAATGCTTCTTAAAATAATAATTTTCAAGAAATTATTGATCTCAGCATTGTTATTTTCGGTATCGATTTTAGCTCTGTTGGGTAGCCTTAGCTATCAGCAACTTCCAGGGTTAGTGCAGCAATTAACTGCTTCAAACCACCGATTTTTGCTGCATTTTGTAGAAGAGGGCGTGTCAGCAGGCCCTGAAAAGTTACAGAAAATTGCCCTTATATCGGGGGTGTATGCCTTCCTGATTGTGTTAGCAGCTTATGGCGCTTTGCGAAATGCAATTTGGGGCGAATGGTTATTATTAGGAATACTGATTACAGGTTTGCCGTACGAGATTTTGGAAATCCGTGAAAGCTATTCAATAATAAAAGTTAGTATATTGATTTTAACTATTTGTGGATGCTTAATAATTGGATCGCAATTATTTAAACAGCAGCAACAAAAGGTATAACTGTAATACGCTTGCGTTCGCGGGTGGAACGGCGGATAGTTTCAAATTTAACTACTCCATCGATAAGCGCAAACAAGGTGTCGTCTGAACCTTGCCCAACATTTACGCCAGGTAAAACAGATGTGCCCCGTTGACGAATCAAAATTGAACCAGCGGTTACTTTCTCACCGCCATAACGTTTAACGCCAAGCCGTTTGGAATTGGAATCGCGACCGTTACGGGTTGAACCTGTGCCTTTCTTGTGGGCCATGGAGAAATCAGTTGAAGGGTATGTGAATGAAAAATAAAATCAAATAAATCTTAGACGATGCTTTTCCCGCCCACCGTGATTGATTCAACCATCACTCGGGTGAGCTCTTGGCGATGGCCGTTTTTGCGGCGAGTTTTCTTTTTCTTTTGCATTTTATAAACAATTATTTTCGGTCCGCGGCGGTGGATCATCACCTTCAAGCTCACCTCTGCTTCAGCCACGTAAGGCATGCCGAGAGTGGTGCCTTTGCCGTCGTTTACAAGCAATACCTCTTTTAGGATAATTATTGAATCAACATCAGCAGCTAAGCGATCAATGTCGTAGTAGCGGTTGGGTTGAAGCCAAAATTGTTGGCCCGAGGCCTCAACAATTGCATATGGGCTGTTGGTCATAGCTGAGCTCCGGCATTGGCAAGGCAGATCTTTCGATCATTTGAAAGCCCTGGCGCAATCCCAATTGGGAAACAAACAATAATTCTCCCAGATCGCTTTTGCTTTAGTCAAGAATGAGTTATGGAAGTTTCTGGATTGGTGATAGGGGCTTTGCTGCAAGATCAGCAGCTGCTGATTGCCTGTGGCCAGGGCTTAGGGGGGGGCAATTACAACCTGAGGATCCTCAGCGCCAACCCAAGCCGGCTCTTGGCGGAACTGCAGGGCTGCTGGGACGCTTTGGATGGCTTATTGATTGAGCAGGGGGCCATTGATCAGGCCAGTTATGACCTGTTGCGGGCCCATGGAATGTTGTTGCCAGCGGTGGTGATAGGCGCCGTAACAGGGGAGATTGAATACCACGAGGCGGAATTGCACCTACAGGCTGATCAGCTGGTGCAATTGCCTTACAGCTTGGATGCGGCAGTTTGCAATTTTCTTGAAAAACGGCTGCTCAAAACCGCCAAAGCAGATTATTTGAAAAACGGCCACTGGCGCTTATCGCAACGGCTGGAGGAGCGGCTCGGTTACCTGGGGGTGTTCTACAAACGAGATCCGAATTTATTTCTGCGTAATCTCAGCGAAGCTGAGCAAAATGAGCTAACCAAGTCTTTGAAACGTAGCTATAGGGATCTTCTGCTTAATTATTTCCGTGATCCGGCTGCTGCTAATCAAGCAATTGAAAGCTTTGTAAATACCGCCTTTTTCAGTGATTTGCCAATTACGAAGGCTGTTGAAATACACATGAATCTGATTGATTCTTGGTCTAAGCAGTTAGTTCTAGAAGGGCATCAAAGCGAATTCCTTCAGGATTACCGCCTTGCCTTGCTCGACGTGATGGCTCACCTTTGTGAGATGTACCGCCGTTCCATCCCACCAGAGCCTATGGGCAGCTCCCAGAGCCCAAAAGCCGCGACAAGACTTCAGGAGGAGTTTTTATGAGCCCCCGCAAAACCTACATTCTCAAGCTTTACGTGGCGGGAAACACGCCAAATTCAATGAGGGCCCTAAAAACCCTGCGCAACATCTTAGAAACCGAGTTCCGCGGGGTTTACGCCCTAAAGGTGATCGATGTATTGAAGCAACCACAGCTGGCGGAAGAGGACAAAATTCTGGCAACTCCAACGCTTGCAAAAATTCTGCCTCCCCCGGTGCGGCGGATAATTGGTGATCTATCAGATCGTGAAAAGGTGCTGATTGGCCTAGATCTTCTCTATGAGGAGCTCAGTGACGACGCTGATGGCTATTCCTTTGATGAAGTTTCTGAATAATCTCTAGCAATGAGCAGTTCCCCAATGTTTCAAAGTTCAGCCGAAACCCATCTCAGCCAAGTTCAAAAGCTGGCCACTGGCATTGAAGGCTTCGATGATGTTTGCCACGGCGGCCTGCCGATCGGACGCTCCACCTTGATCAGCGGCACATCAGGTACTGGTAAAACAGTATTTTCTTTGCATTTTTTATACAACGGCATCAAAGATTTTGATGAACCGGGGATATTTGTAACTTTTGAAGAATCTCCTCTTGATATCTTGCGCAATGCGGCAAGTTTTGGTTGGGATCTTCAATCGATGGTTGATAATGATAAATTATTCATTTTAGATGCCTCCCCGGATCCTGATGGCCAAGATGTGGCCGGAAATTTTGATTTATCAGGGCTGATCGAAAGGATAAATTATGCAATACGAAAATATAAGGCAAAGCGTGTTTCAATCGATTCTATCACTGCTGTATTTCAACAATATGATGCAGTTTCGGTTGTCAGGCGCGAGATATTTCGTTTAATAGCGCGGCTCAAAGAGATTGGTGTAACAACCGTAATGACCACTGAAAGAATCGACGAATATGGTCCTATTGCTCGCTATGGAGTGGAGGAATTCGTATCAGATAATGTTGTGATACTGCGCAATGTGCTGGAAGGGGAGCGACGCAGGCGCACCTGTGAAATTCTTAAGCTGAGGGGCACCACCCATATGAAGGGTGAATTTCCTTTCACGATGGGAGTGAACGGCATCAGTATTTTTCCATTAGGGGCAATGCGCTTAACTCAGCGTTCCTCCAATTTGCGTATTAGTTCGGGTGTTTTAAAACTAGATGAAATGTGCGGCGGCGGATTTTTTAAGGATTCAATTATTCTGGCCACAGGTGCTACGGGCACAGGTAAAACCCTTTTAGTAAGCAAGTTTCTTGAAAATGCCTGCGCAAATAGAGAGCGAGCAATTCTATTTGCCTACGAGGAATCAAGAGCTCAGCTTATGCGTAATGCAACGAGTTGGGGAATTGATTTTGAGCAGATGGAATCCGATGGCTTGTTAAAAATTATTTGCGCTTATCCAGAATCCACTGGTTTGGAGGATCACTTGCAAATTATTAAAACAGAAATTAGTCAATTCAAGCCATCACGAATGGCAATCGATTCCCTATCAGCTCTTGCCCGTGGAATTAACCATAATGCCTTTAGGCAATTTGTTATCGGGGTTACCGGCTACGCAAAGCAGGAGGAAATCGCGGGGTTCTTTACAAATACATCCGAAGAATTTATGGGCAGCCACTCGATTACTGATTCCCATATCTCAACCATAACTGATACTATTTTGCTCCTTCAATATGTTGAGATTCGTGGTGAGATGTCTAGAGCTTTAAACGTATTTAAGATGCGGGGTTCCTGGCACGATAAAGCTATTCGTGAATTTGTAATCACAGGCAATGGGCCTGAAATTAAAGATTCTTTTGCAAATTTTGAGCGAATAATCAGTGGCGTGCCTCATCGGGTTACAACAGATGAACGCAGTGAGCTGGCTCGTATTGCCCGAGGTATTGATAATGAGATGCTGTGAATTAAGCTAGATTCTTATTAATTTTTGAAAGCATTACCTCGTCTCCATCAGATTGCTCAAGCGGAAGTTCAAACCAAAAGGTTGTTCCTGTGCCCAGTTCACTTACGATTTTGGCTTGAGTGCCATGTTTATCAAGAATACCGCGCACAATCGATAAACCCAATCCCGTTCCGGCCTCCGTATGAACAGCATTTTCCACCCTAAAAAATCGTTCAAAAACCTGACGACAATCATCTTCACCAATGCCGCTGCCACTATCGGCAATTTCTACTCTGATACGCGGTAAAGGTGAGCTGTTGTCTCCTTGCACCACAGGGCAAGTATCAGGCCATGGATAAGCCCTCAAATGCACCATTCCACCCGGTGCTGTGAACTTGAGTGCGTTGCCAACTAAATTATCAAAAACCTGCAGCATCATGTCGTAATTTCCTCTCACCCTCGGCAGCCCAACCGCTAGATCTAATTCCAAAGCCACCCCTTTATCTTGAGCATTTAAGCGATAACTGCGCAGGGTTTGCTCGATCGCAGTATCTAATTCCATGGGTTCAAAAGACCAAACTCGATCGGATTCAAGTCTGGAAAGATCAAGCACATCGTTAACCAGCCTGGTTAAACGATCTGTTTCAGAATTAGCAGTAAATAAAAATTCTTGGCGTTGTTCATCATTTAAATCCTCCCACATATCATGAAGGGTTTCTACGTAGCTTTTAATATTGAAAAGTGGGGTGCGTAATTCATGAGAAACATTACTAATGAAGCGGCTTTGCGCTGCATTTAGTTCCACTTCCCTAGTGAGATCTTGCACCGTAACAGCAATTCCTTTTAAAGATTCACCACTGCCATCGCGCACAGCTTGCAGCACTAATCGCAAGGTGCGTGACGGTTCTGCCATCGCGCATCGCAGTTCTGCGTTATCGCGTTGGCCGCAGAGCATCTGTTCAAGGGGTTCTTGTAATTCCATTGACAGGCTGTCTGGCAGAAGCCGCAGTAGTTCAACATTTTCTAAATTCCTACCCTCCCAGCGGAATAATCGCCGAGCTGTTGGGTTTGAGAGCACTACATTTCCGCTTTTATCGAGCAATAAAGCGCCATCTGCCATCGTGGCGATTAGAGATTGCTGCTTAATTTGAGCAGCTGTTAGCTCTTCAATATTGGCCGCATCGTAAGCCTGAAGCCGGGTGGCCATGTTGTTAAAGCCAGTTAGTAGCTCCCCCAATTCCCCCCCCATCGGCAGTGCAATTCGAGTGCCGAATTCGCCTTCTGCCACTGCTCTTACCCCCTTTAAGAGCTCTTTTACTGGGCGAGTAATGGTGAGAGCATTAAAAACTGCCCCCAGGATCACCAGCACCCAGATCGATACAAAAACCGCCACGGTTACATCGCGGGTTAGGGCAGCACTGGCTAAGCCAGCCTCGTTTGGATTTACGCCAAGGGCCATTACCCCGAGATAGCGATCGCCATCAAGCATTGGCACAAATACATCTGTTACCAAGCCATCCGGGGTTAAATGTTGGCGGATAAGGGGATTTTGAGGGTGCTGCTGAAGATCACTCGGTAATTCCAGCCGCCGATTTAAAAGCAAATCACTGCCTGAATCCGCTCGGCTTATGGGGATCCCTAGATAAATCACCCCTTCCGGGTCTGCATAAAAGATGTAGCGCAAGCTGCGGCTAGTGCGCCAAAAATCTTCTGTTACCCGTGCTAATTCCCTGTCGTGTCCCTGCGCTGCAAGGGGCACCACATTGCTTGCCAGCAGTAAACCAAGATCCCTTGCATAGCGTGTATCACCCATACGGGCTTCCTGCTGGATCCCGTTAAGGGAAAAGAATGTGAGGCCGGTCATCAAAAGACTCACCACCAAGGTGGCGGCAGCCAACAGTTTGGTTTGCAAACTGAATTCGCCCCACCAGTGGGTTATTGCTTCAAGCAAGCTGCGGCGGGCTGTTGTGGTCAGGGGAATTATTGGCTCTTGCAATATTAACGATGTCTTACCTGATGCCCGATGTCGCGCCTTAATTGCATTCCTGCAAAACTAACTGCGGCAAGGCGTTTATAGGCAGCTGCAAAGGCGGAATCAAAATCATCTGCCTGGGCTACAGCCGCCAGCACGCGGCCACCATTAGTTGTTAATTGTTTGGTTTGATTAATTTTTGCTCCGGCGAAAAACAACTGAGTAACTTCGGCTTCAGCATCATTTAGGCCAGCCCCTAAATCGCATATCAAATCACCTAACCGCGGTTCCTCTGGATAATTTGCGGCAGCAGCCACCACACAGGCGCTGCAGAGAGGCTTAATTGTTAGCAATGGGGCGCTTTCAAGTTTGCCTTCGGCGCAGGCCATGAACACTGCGGCTAGATCTCCTTCCAGCAACGGCATCAGTGTTTGACACTCGGGATCACCAAAACGACAGTTGAATTCGATCACCTTGATGCCACTAGTTGTGAGCATCAGGCCTGCATAAATAACACCTCGGTAGGAAATCCCCCGTTGTCGCAAGGCAGCAAGCACAGGTTCCAACACCAGTTCACGCACTTGCTCTAGGCCAGCTGCATCTAATAAAGGGGCAGGGGCATAGGCACCCATGCCGCCCGTGTTAGGCCCTTTATCGCCTTCTCCAATGCGTTTATGGTCTTGGGCTGGGGGCAAAAGCAGCAGCTGCTTGCCATCTGTGAGGGCAAATACCGACACCTCCGGTCCGCTGAGTTGCTCTTCCAGCACTACGCGGCTTCCGGCTATGCCAAAACGCCCCGAAAAACATTCTTGAATAGCTGCGATCGTTTCTTCAAGGTTGCTGGCAACAGTTACCCCCTTCCCGGCTGCTAATCCATCAGCTTTCACTACTAAGGGGCGATCTAGTTGCCTAGCGATTTGGCAGCCTTCCTCAGCGCTATTTACCACCCAGAAATCGGCAGTGGGTACACCTGCTTCTTGCATTAACTGTTTGGCCCATTGCTTGCTGGCCTCCAGCTGGGCCCCATCAGCTCCGGGTCCAAACACCGCCAACCCTGCTGCCCGCAACTGATCGGCAAGGCCCGCAGCTAGAGGCCCTTCCGGCCCAATTACCACCAGGTTGATTTGATTTGCAGTGCAGGCCGCCACCAGGCCCGCAGCATCAACAACGTCTATTGCCAGGGTGTTGCAGCCAGAAATTGCTGCGCTGGCCCCATTTCCAGGTGCTATCCACACCTGGGGGTTGCCCTGGGAACGGGCTAATGCCCAAGCAAGGGCGTTTTCCCTACCGCCGGAACCCACCACCAAAACACGTGCCACAGCCATACTTGCCCGGAGCTCCACCTGCCCATTGCTCCTCACTATTACTGCGGCTGTGGTCCCTTGGGTGCTGGCAGGTGGTCTGCTGGCAAAAATTACCAAGCCGATCCCCGCTCTGCCCCCAGGTGCCAGCTCGGCAGAAGCCTTCGAAGAGCTTTTGCAAAAGGGTGATCGCCAGCAATTGCAGGCCGGTTGCGCCGAAGCACTGGCTGTTGACCTCAACGATCGCCTGCGTCTATTACGGCCGCGGCTACTGGAGCTAAACGCTCACGATCATTCATTGGCCGTGGTGTTTGCAGATGCCAAGGCGCTACTCGCTTGCAAGGCTCCAGAGGCGGCGCTGCAGGTGCTGAATCGGGTAAGCCCAGCGGCGGGAGAGCAGCGGGAGGAGTGGTTTTTGTTGCAGTGGCAAGCTGCAAACGCAGCTTTAAATCATCACCGCGCCAGTTTGGCCTTGAGGCGTTTTTCCCAGGGATCCCCCCAAGCCTTAGCCGGGAAGTTGTTGCCCCTGGGCACTGCTCAAGAACTGCCGGTGCAGCGCACAGCCATTGAATTGCAAATCAATCAATTAGAAGCCATCGGCGCTCTACCTGAAGCTGTTTCCTTGCTGCTGCAGCCCAATCCCTTGCCTGCTGTGAATGCCAGCCGCAGGCTTGAAGCAGCGCG
>NZ_CEXBMR010000012.1:0-21689 GCF_982614295.1 Synechococcus sp. | reverse complement strand
GATGGCAGCAGCAATCCAGCTCTGGCGCAACGGCTTTTGAGTCGCCAGGAACCACTAGAGGCAAGTAAAGGAGAACTCTTAAATGCATTGCTAGCTCTCGGAGATGGGCCAGCAGCAGGGGAAGCCCCGGCCATGGCCGCCGCCAGGCTTGAGTTTGCAAAGCGGCTGGCGCAACAACTAAATCATCGTGAGCGCTTGCTTGATTTATTGGCAGATCAGGAAAGCGAAGCCCGCAAGCAGGAAGATCCATGGCTACTGGATCGGGTAAATCGCTTGGCTTTACAAAGCAGTGCAGGTAATCCGTTGCGGGAACTAGATGCCCTTGATAAACGTTCACGGGAGTTACTTGCTGATCCTGGCCTTGGGGGTAGCGCTTGGGAAGCTTTTACGCCGGTGCGTGAGCAAGAAGAACTTGAGCGCTTACGTGGGGTTGAAAATCTGGAACAAAGGCGTCAGTTAAGGCTCGGATTTGATCCTTATCCAGGTTTGTATTCCCTGCCGGCCTTACTAGAAGATCTGCACCGCTTGCGTTTTTCAGTGCCTTTGCAACCTGTAATTCCTGAAGCCTCACCTGGTGTAAAGCAATCATGGCGCTTGGCGCCAGCTCAATTTGGTGTTTTGCCAAGGCAGCTGGGAAATCGCCGCCGCAATTTATTAATAAAAGAATATGAGGGTGCCCTTGCTTCTCTAGAAATTACAGAACTTGAAAAACAGCAGGGTCTTAAATTATTTGCCGAACTGGTGCAACAGCTGCAGCAGCGGGAGCAACTCTCAATGGCAATTAACCAGGCCTCAGGAAGTGGCAAATTCACGCTTCAAACAATTACTCAGCAAGGGCAATTACTTTTGCTAGAAAAACAACTTGATCCTCGTAGCACAAATATCAGGGGGTTGATGGGTTTTGCCCGCTCCGAAGAAGGCCTGCGCAGTTTGAGAGATTTGCACCAACAGGAAGATCGTTTGCGTTTGCGCGTTAGGGCACAGGAAGCTCGTAATCTCCAGGCCCGCCGGCTGCTACTGGAGGACCAACTACAGCAGGAACAGCCCCGTGCGGCTCGATGGCAATCAAGGGCACCGATCACGGCACCTCAGCTGGAGGCCATCAGGCTCAGCAGGCTTTGGCGTGAATTCCGCAGCGACCCTGCCGCAGAGGTGGCACCAGCATTGCAAGACCTGGCCTATAGAAAAAAAGATGGCGCCCTTGAATTAGAGCTCTTGCGTTATCGCTTGCTGCAACTGTTTCCCTCTGGAATGCCCAACCCCGGCAATATCAACAAATGAAAGAACTTGAAATCGGCCCTTTGCTCCATGAAGGCAAAGCAAAAAAGGTATTCCACACAAACCACAAGGCGGTGGTGGCAGTGCAATTTAAAGATGACGCCACCGCCTTTAACGCTCAGAAAAAAGCGCAACTGGCAGGCAAAGGTTTATTGAACTGGGAAATTTCCGCCAGGTTGTTTGAGGCCCTTGAAACTAGAGGGGTTGCGAGCCATTACCTGGGCTGCCTCGAGCCGGGTTGGATGGCAGTGCAAGCCCTAAAAATTGTGCCCCTAGAGGTAGTGTTACGCAATTTGGCGGCGGGATCGTTGTGTAAGCAACTGCCCATTACCCCGGGCAGCTCTTTGCAGCCTGCGCTGCTTGATCTGTATTACAAAGACGACGCTCTAGGGGATCCACTTTTAACGGAAGCTCGCCTTGAGTTGCTGGCGCTGCTGGAGCCTGTGGAGCGGGTTCAGTTAGAAGCCAAAAGCCGTGATGTAAACAGGGTTTTGCAACAGATATTTGTTGAAATTAACATCACCTTGGTGGATTTTAAGTTGGAATTTGGCCGCTGCGATGCAGGCAAGCTTTTGTTAGCCGATGAGATCAGCCCAGACACCTGCCGCCTTTGGAATCAATCAGATCAACGAGTTTTAGACAAAGATCGTTTTCGCAAGGATCTTGGCGGTGTTGTGGAGGCCTATGGGGAGGTCCTTAAACGGGTCCAAGGGTTAGGGCCAACCCCTAGGCATTACCGGTAAATTTTGGTCATATGCGGTGTTATTGCCGTTTAGGTGAACTCACTATGGGTATTGGTAGCTCTCAGCTGTTTCCCCCCAGCTTGTTTAGAAGTTTTTTTTCAACCGGTTTTTCAGCGCATTGGCTTTTATGCGTGCTGGTACTTGGCGCTGGGGCTCCAGTGCAAGCACAGCCAAAGGGGGGGGGCGGGCCTGCTTCCGATCAAATAGATAGTTCTTCTCCCGCAGCGATTGAAGCGAAAGTTTTCATAAGTGAAGTTTCAGTAGTGGGCCTTGAGGATCATCCCGATAAGGAAAGGTTGGAGCGGGCTGTTTACGACTCCGTAACAGTGAGGCCTGGCACGAGCACTAGCCGCAGTTCTCTAAAGACAGATATTGCTGCTGTTTATGCCACTGGTTGGTTTAGCGATGTGAGAATCCAGCCCCAAGATGGGCCATTAGGTGTAAAACTTGTAGTAAATGTAACGCCAAATCCGGTGCTTAAGGAGGTGGTTTTAACCAACCCCAAAGCACTTTTGCCAAAGGCGTTGATCAACGAAGTATTTGCTTCCGATTACGGCCGCACTTTGAATTTAAAAAGCCTCGACCGTCGCATGGTGGAGCTACAAAAATGGTATTCAGAACAAGGATATTCCTTAGCCCGTATCAGCGGCCCCACCAGGGTTAGTCCTGAGGGAGTGGTGGAATTAGCGGTTAGGGAAGGCACTGTTAAAGCTATTGAGGTGCAATTTCTTAATGCTAATGGTGATGCAACAGATGAAAAGGGAAAACCAATTAAAGGCAAATCAAAGCCCTGGGTAGTGAGCAGAGAAATTTCACTTAGGCCAGGTAAATTATTCAATCGCCGCCAGTTGGAAGGCGATATTAAGCGGCTTTATGGCACTGGTTTATTCTCAGATGTAAAGGTAACGCTGAAGCCAAATCCCAGTAAGCCTGGCGAGGTTTCAATCGTTTTAGGTGTAACTGAACAATCGACAGGATCCCTTTCTGGTGGTGTTGGCTATAGTCAAAACCAGGGCTTGTTTGGCCAAATTCAACTGCAGGAAAATAATCTCTGGGGTAACGCTTGGAATATGGGTTTGAATTTCACCTACGGGCAATATGGCGCTCTCGCTGATTTGAACTTTGAAATTCCTTGGCTTAAAGATAATCCAAACCGCAGTAGCCTCAGGATTAAAGGATTTTTAAGTAGGGAAATACCACAGGTATTTCAAAGCCAAAATGATGGCGCTGTGCGCACGAT
Source organism: Synechococcus sp. (assembly GCF_982614295.1). NCBI lineage: Bacteria > Bacillati > Cyanobacteriota > Cyanophyceae > Synechococcales > Synechococcaceae > Synechococcus > Synechococcus sp. The sequence goes on along the minus strand of NZ_CEXBMR010000012.1, from coordinate 18,428 downwards.
AAGTAGCTTCTATCAACCACCAGCAAATTCTGTTAATCTTGCCCAGGCAATTTATTACAATCGTTTACTTAAGCGCCCTGATAACGTTGTGCTAAACGTTGCAGATATTGGCTTTGATAGCACTGCAGCTGCCGGCTTTGCCGGGCTTACTGGATATAATCTTTATGAAGCAGAAGGTGATTTAGTGCGGGTGCAACGCACGGGAGCAAATATCCAATATGTGCGCCCGTTGCGGGGTGGAGATCCTTATAAACGCAATATCTGGACGATGGTTTTTGGCTTAAGCGGCCAAGAGGTAACTGCCATGAATGGCTTTAGCACTCAGCGTAAATATGGTGCGGCGCCATTCACTAATAATCGTGATGCATTTGCTGATACTGACGAAATCATTTGTCTGGCCTATAATTGTTCTAGCAAAAACCAATTGGTTGGTGGCAGATTTGCTCTTTCTTATAACACCTTAAATGATAATAAAAATCCTCGATCTGGTACCTTTTTTAATGCCAGTAGTGAACAGTATTTAAGTGTGGGTGAGAACTCTCCAACTTTCAACCGACAAAGAGTTTCTGCTACCCATTTTATTCCTGTTAATTTTCTTAAATTATATAAAGGCTGCCGGCCAAAGAAAGGTGAACCGGAAGATTGTTCCCAATCGATTGCTTTACAGCTTACCGGCGGCAATGTAACTGGCAGCTTGCCTCCCTATGAAGCCTTTTGTTTGGGAGGCAGCAACTCGGTTCGCGGCTATTATGATTGTGATTTAGGTGTTGGCCGCAGTTATATTGAAGGCACGATTGAATATCGCTTTCCAATTTTTAAAATAATAAGCGGAGAATTTTTCATTGATGCTGGTTCCACCCTAGGTAGCCAAAATCAAGTTCCCGGTAACCCAGGTGGTTTGCTGCTCAAAACTGGCCAAGGTTTTTCGATCGGCACTGGCGTAATCGTTACAACTCCTGTGGGCCCATTGCGTTTGGAGGTGGCAAGCCAAGATCTAACGGGCAACTGGCGTTTTAACGTTGGTGTGGGCTTTAAGTTCTAAAGGTGTTTTGGCCAGCTGATTACAGCCGTTGTTTCGGTTTGAGCTCTGCGGTGCAGCGCCGCGGTATCGGCTTGCATTCCGGTGAGAAATGCACATTGAGATTGCAACCTGGGGCCGCAGCTGGTTTTCGAGTGGGCTGGATCGATCGCCCAAATGATCCTCCCCAGCTGCTGGATCCAAGCCTCGTTCAAGACACGCGCCTTTGCACCGCCTTGCGCCTTGGTGATCGCCAAGTTGCAACAGTTGAACATTTGCTTGCGGCCCTCGCCGGCACAGGCATCACCCAGGCAGAACTTTGGCTGGATTCTGAGGAGGTACCCCTGCTAGATGGTTCTGCCCTTCCTTGGGTGGAGGCGATTGCAGAAGCTGGAATGGAGGATCTAGGCCCGCGCGCGCCTTTGCCGCATTTACTGCAGCCGATAACTTTGCAGCAGGGCAACAGTTTTGTGGCGGCTCTACCAAGCACTGAATTACTACTTACAGCAGCTATCGAGTTTCCTCAAGCCGCCATTGGACGCCAATTGTTTTCATTGGCGCTTACCCCTGAGGCATTTGTTACTCAGATTGCCCCTGCCCGTACTTTTGGTTTTCGCGATCAGGTGGAGAAGTTGTTGGCGGCGGGATTAATCAAAGGCGGTGCCCTAGATAATGCCTTGGTTTGTGATGGTGAGAATTGGCTGAATCCCCCTCTGAGATTTACAGATGAACCCGTTCGCCACAAACTGCTTGATTTGATTGGTGATTTAGCCCTGGTGGGTTTACCCCAGGCTCAAGTGATGGCCTTTCGCGGTTCACACTTTTTACATACCCAGCTGGCTGCTGCCCTCTACCAAAAACAGACTTAATGACCAGCCCCGACCCCTCGACACTCAGTTGTGAGCAAATTCTAAATTTGTTGCCTCACCGCTATCCGTTCGCCCTTGTTGATCGAGTGCTGGAGCATGTGCCTGGGAAGCGGGCCGTGGCTTTAAAGAACGTAACTATTAACGAACCCCAGTTTCAGGGCCATTTCCCAGGGCGGCCCTTGATGCCAGGTGTGTTGATTGTTGAGGCGATGGCCCAGGTGGGTGGTTTGATTGTTACCCAGATGCCAGATCTGCCAAAAGGGCTTTTTGTGTTTGCAGGTATAGACGGCGTAAGGTTTCGCCGTCCGGTAGTTCCGGGGGATCAGTTGCTCATCACTTGCGAACTGCTCAGCTTGAAGCGCAAACGCTTTGGCAAGGTGCATGCCGAGGTCACCGTTGATGGTGCTCTGGTGTGTTCAGGCGAGCTGATGTTTTCTCTGGTGGATTAACCATGGCGCCATCAACCTTGGCTACCAAAATTCATCCCACCGCGTTGGTGGATCCTGCCGCCCGTTTAGCTGAGGGGGTGAGTGTTGGCCCCTTTGCCGTGATAGGCCCGGAGGTGAGTGTTGGCGTTGGCAGTGTGATCGGCCCCCATGTGGTGATTGATGGCCGGGTGAGCATTGGTAGCGATAACCATATTTTCCCTGGCGCTTGCATTGGCCTTGAACCGCAAGACCTCAAATACGCTGGCGATGACACCGAGGTTGTGATTGGTGACGGCAATCGCATCCGCGAATACGTCACCATCAATCGGGCCACAGCATCTGGAGAGCGCACCGTGCTGGGGCATCACAATCTTTTAATGGCCTACAGCCATATCGGCCATAACTGCCGGTTAGGCGATCGCATTGTGATCGCCAATGGTGTGGCGGTAGCAGGCCACGTAGACATAGACGACAGAGCAGTTATCGGTGGAGTTTTAGGTATTCATCAATTTGTTCATATCGGCAGCTTGGCAATGGTTGGTGGGATGAGCCGCATTGATCGCGATATCCCCCCCTACGCAATCGTTGAGGGCCATCCAGGTCGCTTGCGAGGTTTGAATTTAATTGGATTGCGGCGCAGCGGCCTTGCTGATGAAAACGACGGCGCTGTGATGAAGGAATTGCAATTGCTTTGGAAGCTCATTTATCGAAGTGAATTTCCCCTTAGCGAAGCCTTAGCTCAAGCACGTTTGCAGCAACTTTCAGCGCCGGCCGAGAAATTGGTGGCATTTTTGGAAAATAGTTGCAAACAAGGCAGAAGGGGGCCATTGCCGGCTCAGCGCCAGTGACCCATCTGTTAATAAGCACCGGCGAAGTGTCTGGTGATCTGCAGGGCAGCCTGTTAATTAAGGCTTTGTATCAAGAAGCAGAACTACGCAATATTCCTTTGCGGGTGAGCGCCCTTGGGGGACCCCGCATGGAAACTGCTGGGGCAGAGCTGCTTGGCAACACAACTCCCCTTGGTGCCATTGGTTTATGGGAAGCACTACCGCTTGTTTTGCCAACGCTGCAACTGCAACGCAAGGCACGCCGTTGGCTAAGCAAAAATCCTCCTGATGGCGTTGTTTTAATCGATTACATGGGGGGTAATACCCCCTTGGGCCGCCGGGTAAAACGTGAAAGGCCCAGCCTTCCTGTGCTCTATTACATCGCCCCTCAAGAATGGGCTTTTCGTATGGGGGATGGTGGCACCACCCAATTAATTGGATTTAGTGATCAAATCCTTGCGATATTTCCTGAGGAGGCCCGGTTCTACAGCGAGCGGGGAGCTGTGGTGCATTGGGTGGGCCATCCCCTCCTCGATACTCTTGGCGAATTGCCAAGTCGCGCGGCTGCTCGCCAGGAGCTTGGTATTGCAGAAGATGAACCACTTTTGCTGCTTTTGCCGGCCTCTAGGAAGCAGGAATTGCGTTGGTTATTGCCGCCCCTTGCAGAAGCAGCTGCCAGGTTGCAAAAACTGTGCCCCAAGCTCAAGGTGATCGCCACCGCAGCTCAAACCGGTTTTGAGCAGCCTTTGCGAGATGTAATTGATAAATTTGGCCTGCAAGCAACAGTTTTGAGCTCGGATGATTCCGATCGGCTGCGGCCCACAATTTGCGCAGCAGCTGATTTAGCCCTCACAAAATCCGGCACCGTTAATCTTGAATTGGCCTTGCGGGGGGTACCCCAGGTGGTGGCCTACAAGGTGAGCCGGTTTACGGCCCTGATGGCGAGGCGTTTGTTGCGTTTTCAGGTAGACCACATTTCGCCTGTGAATTTGGTTTTGGGAGAAAGGTTGGTGCCTGAATTGCTGCAGGAGGAGCTAGAGGTGGATAAGTTGGTGGCAGAGGCATTACCTCTGCTTCGAAATGAGCAGGCCCGCAACAAAATGTTGACTGGCTACGGGCGATTGCGGGCATTACTTGGCGAACCGGGTGTTACCCAAAGGGCAGCAGCACTCATACTTGATGCAGTTGTTAGAGCTTGAAAATAAGTGCTTAAAGGTTTTGCTTGTTTTTTAGGAGCTCTTCTGCTTTTTATCAGCAGCCCAGTGCAGGCGGCTCCTATCAATGAAGCTGTGCTTGCGGGGGGGTGTTTCTGGTGCCTTGAACACGATTTAGAAAAGCTACCTGGAGTGCTGGATGTGCAGAGCGGTTATGCCGGTGGCGATAAGCCAAATCCCACTTACCAAGAGGTGAGTGCAGGCGGCACAAACTACGTGGAGAGTGTGAAGGTGCGTTTTGATCCAAATAAATTGAGTTACGAAAGCCTTTTGCGCTCCTTTTGGCGCAATGTTGATCCCACCGATGGCAGCGGGCAATTTTGCGACCGGGGTTCTTCCTATCGACCGGTGATTTTTGTTGCTGATGCCGATCAAAAGAAGGGGGCAGAAGCAAGTGCAGCAGCTGCTAAAGCGGAATTAGGCAGCAAAAAAGTGCTGCGGGTGGCGATTGAACCGCTTAAGCGGTTTTGGCCTGCTGAGAACTACCACCAAAACTACGCAGAATTAAATAAAGCCAAATACAACTTTTACCGCTGGAGTTGTGGCCGTGATGCCCGCCTCGATGCTGTGTGGGGAAAAAAAGCTCGAAAAGGGCTTATGTGGTCATCCCTACCGTTAAAGCCAGGGGGACAGCGCTAAGTTCGATTTGTTAACGAGGTGGGCATGTATTTATTGCTTATTCGTGAAGGGTTGGCTACCCGGTATGTGGGCCCTTACGACAGCCCAAAACATGCAGCAGATGATCTCGATCGTTTGTTGGCAGATTGTGATGCCAAGGCCCGTTGGCAGATTCATGAGTTGCAATCGCCACAATTTCGAGGCTTGCGGCAGTTAGCGTCGGGGATGGCCGCGGAATAAACCGCTTTCCACCATTAAGCCAACCCCAGCATTAACGCAAATCAAACTCAAGGTGCCAAGCCAGAACCAAGGTTTTGCAGGGTAGGCCGCACGCCTCATTACCGCTTCTCCAAATAAGCAAAGCCCCATGGGTAATAACAGGACTCCTGATTGAGCTTTTAAGTACCAACCCCACTTCGACCAACCACGGCGTCCGTTACTTTCCATAAATTTCAACAACAACTACTTACCCAGAGTGGCACTAAAAGCTTGGCACCAGTTCACTAGAAGACGAACACCGAAACCCGTTGCTCCAGCTGGATCTGGCCCTTTCCCTTTTTCATTCCATACGGGTCCGGCGATATCTAGATGAGCCCATGGAATATCGGCATCAACAAATTCCTGCAGAAAAAGTGCCGCGGTGATCGCGCCACCAGGCCTTGGGCCTGTGTTTTTCAGATCAGCTAAGGCACTTTTTAACCCGTCTTTGTAAGACTTTTGCAGTGGCATGCGCCAAAGGGGTTCCCCTGCTGCCCTGCCTGCCTCCAGCAATTGCTGAGCTAATTCGTCGTGGGCGCTCCATAACCCAGCAATTTCATCACCTAAAGCCACAACACAAGCGCCAGTGAGGGTAGCTAGATCAACAATTGCATCGGGCTTCAACGCTGATGCATAAACAAGAGCATCAGCGAGGGTAAGGCGCCCTTCTGCATCTGTGTTGTTGATTTCAATTGTTTTGCCGTTTGAGGCAGTAATAATCGCTCCTGGATGAATAGCTTCAGCGCTCACCATGTTTTCTGTTGTGGCACTGATTATGTGAATTTCCATCCCCTCAAGCCGCAGTTCCGCAAGACTGCGGGCAGCTCCGAGCACGGCGCCGCAACCGCCCATATCAAATTTCATCAGTTCGATTTGGCTGCCACCGGTTTTGAGGTTGTAGCCGCCCGAATCAAAACTGAGCCCTTTACCGATCAATACCAGCCGATGTTGAACTGCCCCCACTGGCTTGATTACCAAATGGATGAACCGTGGCGGGATGCAGGCTCCTTGCGCAACGGCAAGATAAGCTCCCATCCCCTTTTGCCGGCAACCTTCTTCATCGAGAACAGTGAGTTCTAAATCAAATTCATTTGCCAGGCTGCGGGCAGTGGCTTCAAGGCTGAGGGCGTTAACCAGATTTGGGGGCCCACCCACCAGTTCGCGGGCTAATTCCACTCCAGCGCATATGGCCAGTTGCTTTTCCAGTTCAGCTTCTTGATGCTCGTTAAGACCTAAAAGCCAACAACTGTTTGGTTTGTTGCGAGGTTCTGGTTCGCTGCGAAAGCGATCATCTTTAAACAATGCAAGCCTTGCGCCTTGCACCAAGGCGGCGGTTGCTTCCTCTGGGGCAAAACCTTCCAGCGGTAAAGAAAGCCCTAGGGCATCAACGCCACTGCCAACACATGCTTTCGCTAATTTCGCTGCTGTTGAGCGAAGGGCACGGCCATCAAAATTTTCAGGTTCGCCAAGGCCTGCCACTATTAAAAAACTTGGCTTCTGCCCTGGCAGGGTGAGGCAGATCAAATCACCAGACTTTGCTTTGAATTCACGTTGTTGCAGCAACGCAAGGGCATTTATTGAGATATCGGGTGCTACGGCTTTAAGTTGCTCCTGCCAGTGGCCGCTGAAAAGGCCGATACCGAGTGCATCGCAGGAAAGCTCCGCAAAGGGGCTGGTGCTGCAGCGAAAATCCATTGATAGCAATTAATGTATGGCGCGATCGTAAGAGGGAAGGGGGCTCAACTGTTCTGGAATGGGGTTTGCCAGCGCTGACGGCATTCTTTATTAAACGGGGGTTGCCACAGGCGAATTTGCTCTTGTTCCACCTGGCGGCGAGCCCTGGTGCTGCTGGGGGCATCGCACCAAAAACGAATGCTCAGCTGGGCTTTCTGGCCACAGCGCACTAAGCCTTCCCCGTAGGCAGCTAGGTAGGCCTTGCAATCGTGTTCCCCTTTCCAGCGCCGATCAGCGCAGCCGGTTTCCCCCAAATAAAGCAGCAGATCTTTCGCCGCGCCGAGGCTGTGGTCGTATACGAAATAAAGCGCGGCTCCCCGCTGAGGTGGCTGCGGCCAGCGCCAGAAATGCAGGTGTTGAGCTGGCAAAAGCAAAGGGTTTGGCACTGGGTTGCTGGCTGGCGCTACTTCCAGTTCAAATAATTGGAATTGGCCTGGCTGGCACTCTTGCTGCTGTTGATACAGCTGCTGTTGGTGAAGCAGCACCCGGTTTTGCCAGGCTCGTAAAACTTCTGGATTTAGGGCTAACTCTGGTTCGCTGCTGCAACTGGCTGGGGCCGTGAACAAGTTTGGTTGGTGAATTCTGTTCATGGTCGAGTGCTTGGTAATGCCGGCCCGCTGCCCTGGCCAAAGCTCACCCTGCCAATTAATGCTTCCACCACTGCTGCTGGCAGGCCTAAGCGATCTTGCAGATCTGCTAAATCGCTGAAGGGTCTTCTTGCCCGCTCCCTGAGTAAGCGCTTGCATCTTTCCGGATTAAACACCTCAAGACAAATCAATTCCGCTGCTATTGCACTATTTAGGTTTATTGGTGGCTGGGTAGGGCTTGGCGGCTCGCTGTACCAACGGAAAAGTAAATGCGGCTTCCATGCTTCCAGTTGAGCTGTTGATAGCTCTAATAATTGAGCAAGATCTGATACCCCACTTAGCTGTACTCCCCCCTGTTGCAAACGCAGTAGTAGTTCCGCTTGGCTGTTATTACAGCCAGGCAGTTTGAGCCAATCGTTCAGGCTTGCCCTGTTCACATCAATCAGCCAAGTGGTTGGCAGATTGATTTTTTTGCTTGGTTGCTTCAAAACCCGCAACATCTGGCGGGCGAGAGGATCCAGCCAGTGGCCCTGCGCCATAGGTGCTTTTTGCAAATATGAACTTGGCCTAAGTATCGGGGCGGCGATCCGCCCTGGCCAGGGGGGTAGGGCCGCCCAGAATGGCGGCTTAACTCGGCAGCCTATGGGCTTTTTTGAATCCGAAATCGTGCAAGATGAGGCAAAGCGCCTCTTTGCTGATTACCAGTCGCTGATGCAGCTGGGCGGTGAATACGGAAAGTTTGACCGTGAAGGTAAAAAACTTTTCATTGGCAGAATGGAAGAACTCATGGATCGCTATCGCGTATTCATGAAGCGTTTCGAACTATCTGAAGATTTTCAAGCAAAACTCACAGTAGAGCAACTACGCACTCAATTGAGTCAATTTGGTATAACCCCAGAGCAGATGTTTGAACAGATGAATCTCACTCTTGAGAGGATGAAAACCCAGCTTGAGGCGGAATCTTGACAGTTGCAAGCATCCCTAACTGGTTTAGCCGCGGAGTAGCTGATCTTTTTCCAGCCGACGCTGCAGAAATAGCTCTACAAAACAAACCGTTGCGGGTAAAGCTTGGAATTGATCCCACCGGCAGCACTATTCACCTAGGCCACTCAATACTGTTTCGTAAATTGCGGGCTTTTCAAGATGCCGGCCATACAGCCATATTAATAATCGGTGATTTCACTGCGCGCATTGGCGACCCCAGCGGTAAAAGTACCACCAGGGTGCAACTTAGTATTGAAGAGGTAGAGGCAAATTCCAACACTTATCTACAACAACTAGGGCAGGGCCAAGATCCGAATTTATCCCTTTTGGATTTTAATACTCCGGGCCGGCTAGAGGTGCGCCGTAATAGTGAATGGCTTACAGATTTAAATCTGCCAAAAGTTATTGAACTTTTAGGTTTAAGTACGGTTGGGCAGATGCTTGCTAAGGAAGAATTTGCTAATCGATATGAAAATGGCACAGCGATTTCACTCCACGAATTTCTATATCCGCTGTTGCAAGGCTACGACTCAGTTGCGATCAAAGCCGATCTGGAATTGGGGGGCACAGATCAAAAATTTAATGTGGCAATGGGTAGAGATTTACAGCGGCATTTTGGCTTGAAACCTCAACTTGGCCTGCTGCTGCCAATCCTGCCCGGCCTTGATGGGGTGCAGAAAATGAGTAAAAGCCTGGGCAACACCGTGGGGCTTATGGAAGATCCCCTATCGATGTATTCAAAGTTAGAAAAAGTTCCTGATGCGGTGGTGGAAGAGTATTTAACCCTTTTAACTAATTTGGATTTGGCTGCGTTACCAAATAATCCACGGGAGCGGCAAAAGGCAATGGCTTTAGAAATAACGCGTTTGCGCCATGGACCCGAGGCCGCCGCCGCCGCCCAAGTTGATGCCGCAAATCTGGTGGCTGGAGCTGCTGGGAATGGGGCGGCCGCGGCGGAGGTACCTGAGGTTTCAATTGGAGCTGTAAATTTTCCGGCCAAGGCCTTTTATCTGCTAAGAGCCGTTGGTATTTGCAGCAGTAGCAGCGATGCACGCCGGCAAATAATTGGCGGCGGGGTGAAATTAGATGGCTGTAAATTATTAAATCCAGACCAAGAATTTGCGGATTCAGATGAATTACGTGGCAAGGTATTGCAATTGGGTAAAAAAATATTTCGTAGATTTATTTAAAATATTTTCATTTAAATTCCATGGCTTTTAGTGATTCCGCAAACCATATCATCGTTGCCCTTGACGGTATGGCTCCTCTGCAAGCAATTGAATTTACCGCTGCGTTGCCAGGCCTGCGCAGAGTAAAAGTTGGCTTGGAATTATTTATGTCTGGGGGCTCTGCTGTGGTGGAGCAATTGCGCCATCAAGGTTTGGCCGTTTTTCTTGATCTCAAGTTTCACGACATCCCGGCCACAATGGCTGCGGCTTGCCGTGAGGCGGCCAGTTTTGGGGCTGATTTGATCACAGTGCATGCCGCTGCAGGCATTGAGGCATTGTCAGCAGCCCAGCAGGGGGCTGTGGAGGGAGCAGCCGCAGCGGGTTTGCAAACACCCTCCCTATTGGCGGTAACGGTGCTTACGAGTTGGGATCCTCTTTATTTCAAAGAGCAGTTGGCGATTAGCGAACCCGTAGATCGTTATGTGCATCGCTTAGCTCGCTTAGCAACTGTTGCTGGCATCGCTGGTTGTGTTTGCTCTCCCCTTGAAGTTGCAAGTTTGCGAGCTGCACATCCGCAACCATTCGTTTTGATTACCCCAGGCATTCGCCCTATCGGTTGCAACAAAAATGATCAGCAACGGGTACTTAGCCCCAGCCAAGCATTAGCGGCCGGTGCAAGCGCCCTAGTTATCGGCAGGCCAATTACCAAAGCGGAAGATCCAGCAAAAGCTTTTAGTGAATGTTGCCGGAGTATTGAAGAAATTGGATGACTAGATTTTAAGCAACAGTTTTATGCGGCTAGGGGCATATTGGGAATTAAGTTGCAATAAAGTTGTTCAAGAGCATCAATATTAGCTTGAAGTGTGTAGCGCTCTAATACTCGTTCGCGGGCTCTTCTACCTAATTCTTTGCTCAAGATCGGTTGCTCCCGCAGCACTGGCAGCAATGTTCTTAATTGGGTTGTTACTCCTTGGGTGCTGATCACAATCCCCGCGCCACCCTCGAGCACCTCGCCATCGGCGCCGGCATCGGTTGCTACGCATGCTGTACCACTTGCCATGGCCTCAAGTAATGCAAGCGATAAGCCTTCAACAAGTGATGGCAACATAAAAATTTCCGCCACTTGCAATAAAGCAAGCCTGATCGCTTGATCTGCTTCATAACCCCACCAGATCACATTGTTGCTGCTATGGCTTGCTTGTAATTGCTGACGCATCGGCCCATCTCCCACCACCACAAGAACGCACCCAGGCAATTCAACTAATTTCCAGGCGCGTAGCAGTGCTTCCACATTTTTTTCTGTTGCCAATCTGCCCATGTAGAGAAATACACGTTTTCCGCTGAAGCGTTGGTTTAGGGCTGATCGCCCTGGCCGCCAAATATTTGGATCCACTCCATTTGGGATTACAGCCAAAGTATTTTTTGCAACTCCTAGCCGAATCAAAAGTTCTGCCTGCAGCTCTGAAAAAACCACCACCCGATCAAATCTCGCCAGGGAAGAGGCATAAAGCTGATAAGTAAGTTGCTGGCCGCCGGCAGTGATGTTGCGTAGCCCTGCATCAAATGGAGGATGGAAAGTTGCAACTAACGGAACCCCTAATTGTTGACAAAGTTCAGGTAAACGAAAATCAAGTGGCGAGAGAGTTAGGCTGGCGTGCACTAGATCCGGTTGAAATCTTTCTAGGGATTCCCTTAATTCGCGACTCGCCCGCGGTGATGGAATCGTATACATCTGAGATTTCATCAAATAAGGCAGGGCTACCTCCGGTTCAAGGTTGCCGCTGTTTTCTTGATCGGGTTCTGCTCGATCAAATCGTTCGGGGGTATCGAAATGGATAAAGCTGATGCCATGGCCCCGTTCCTTAAGTGCCTCGGTAACGGCCAGGCCATAGGAAACATTCCCGCAGAAGGGGGATTTTTTGCCAAGCCAGGCAATACGCATTCAGCGGCAATTTGGATGCAAGCTTGAAAATTAGCAGCGGCTGTTGGTTTTGATGTTCCAGGGGCGCTCCAGTAGTACCCCGGCAAACAAGATCAGAGCTAACACCAAAAGCACTGGCCTTAGCCCCACACTGCTCACCAAAGCCCCCGCGAGCACCATGGGCAGGCTGAGCGCAATATTTACGAGATTATTTTGTAAGCCAAAAACCTTGCCTCGCAGATGCTCGGGTGTGTCTTCCTGGATGGTTGTTTGGGCTGGAATTCCGAGTAGGGCAGCTCCCAGGCCAAGCACTGAGCAGAGCAGCAAGGTGGGCCACAGTTGCGGCTGTATCTGGGCGAGCAGCACCAAGGAAAAGCCCATCGTGCCAAGGCCCACACTTGCCAGTAGGCGCCGGTGAAATCGGTATCCCAATTGGGCTACGAGCAGGGCACCTAAAGCAAGCCCGAGGCCACTCATGGCGAGCAGCACTCCGAACTTGGTGGGTCCGAGTTGCAGCACCCTTGATGCCAAGCTGATCGAAAGCACATAAAGAGCAGCTAACAAGCTGTAAAGCACTACCAGGTGCAAAACGGCGCCGCGAACGTTGCTGCGTTCCGCCAAAAAGTTAAGCCCCTCTTTGATGTCGCCCCAGATGCTGTTGCCAGTGATCTCGCGCAGTTGTTCGTCGGGTTTAACAAACAGCAAAATCAAAGCGGCTGCGCCGTAGGAAATCGGCACCAGCAGAAATTCTCCCCCCTGCACGCCAAATTGTTCGAAAAACTGATGCAGCAGTTGCAACACCGGTTCTCCAATGGCAAACCCAACAATTGTGGCCACCATCGTGGTAGCTGTACACAAGGAGTTAGCAGGTAGCAGTAAGGATCTATCCACCAATAACGGGATGGCTGCTTGTTCAGCCGGAGCAAAGAATTGAGTGAAGCAAGATTCCAAAAAAGTGAGTGCCAGCAACCCCCAATAGCCCCAGCTCAACCCCAACCAGCTAGGGCCTGGCAGCAGCATTAAGGGAACAGCAAGGGCCAGCAGAGCTCGTAGCCCGTTAGAGGCCACCATTACAGCTCGCTTGGGCCAGCGATCTGCCCATACCCCAGCAACACTGCCAAGTAAAATTGCTGGAAGAGTATTTGCTGCGTAGATACCGGTAGCTAAAAGTGTTATTAATTGCACCTCGTTTGCGCCTTGGCCAGCGGCGAGATTCGATCCGCTAGTCATCCCCCGTTCTCGGATTAATTCCGCTGCACCAGCTAAGGGGCCAGTTTCAACACCAGTGCTCTGGGCCCAGGTTTGGGCAATCAGAAACACCATCAAAATGATCCAAAATTTATCTGCTAATTGCGAAAAAATTTGCCCAAGCCAAAGCAGCCGAAAATTCCGCAGGAGTAATACAGCTTCCAGTCCATTTGGTTTGTTTGCCTGCTCGCTCACCGGTTAAAACGCCCTGCACCTTGCGGCTAATCCTGCCTCAGCAGGGCAAGAGAACGGGGTGTACGCCCCAAATGCTCACCACACCAAAAACCAAGCAAAGTCAAAAGTCTTTCCCACACAGGATCGGGCCCCATCAAATTGCCATCGGCGCGACGCGGCAACTGGGGCCGGATCAACCTTTGCAGCAGCGCCAGCTCAGACGCATTCAGCAGCAATACTGCCCCTGGTTGGGGGCCAATGCAAAAACCTTCAGCGGGAATAACGCTGCAACGCCAGTTCCAATTGCCCACAGGGGGCAGCAATTGCTCGCCACTGCGGCAATCAATATGAAGCGGTAAGCCATAACCGCCCATTTGCATTATTTGCACCCCGCTTTGCACCGCTAGGGCAAGGGCTTCACTGCGCTGTTGTTCAGGCGCTGCAATAAGCAGTGCCTCCAATTGATCAAGGCGATGCAATATCAAGTTGAGAAGCCCCTCCACCGGTTGCCCCAAGGGCACAAGCAATAGGCACAGCTCTAAAAGCCACTGCGCTGCGGCCAGGGTGTCGAGCTGTTGACCAAGGCGGCCATAACTATGAAAAATGCTGATCTGGCCAAGGCGATCGAGGCTGCGGCCCCGTTTCACTTGGCCCCGCAAATGGGTGAGGGGAGCAGCAGCAGCAAGGCTGCTGCTTGGTTTGCGTGCCCCACTAGCAGCTAGCCGCACCAGGCCCTCCTCTGCGGAGAGCAAGGTGAGAAGCCGGTCTTGTTCCCCGATTGCCATAGCTCGCAGGCAAAGACCGGTTACTTCACGCTCCCTGGCGGAGGCCATCGTTGTTAAGCCCGTTGTTCTTTTACAAGGGCCACTCCGCGGCTGGTGCCAAGCCGATCAGCGCCAGCCTGCACAAGGGCTATGGCTTGCTCAAGACTGCGAATTCCACCGGAGGCCTTCAGCTTGGCCTGACCCCTCGCCAGTAAATGAAGCTGTTCAATCAAAGCTGGTTCCACTGCGGGTCCGTAACCACTGCTGGATTTGAGATAACTAACCCCAGCATCCAATGCAACTTCTACTAAGGCCTCAAGCTGCGGCTGGCTTAATTGATTTGCTTCAAGAATAAGTTTCACCTCTGGACCCAATTCCACAATTGCAGCGATTTCGTCGTGGAGGGCGGTGAGCTCGCCATCAATCAACAAGGCAAAATCCGGTACTAAATCAAGTTCATCAGCCCCGTTTTCGGTAGCAAGCTCTGCCTCTGTCCGTTTGATCGAAGCTGCTACAGCTCCAAATGGAAAACCCACCACACTTACCAGCTTGGTTTTGTTTACGCCGCGATCGCCTAGCAAGCGACGGCCCAAGGGCATCCAACGGGAAGCAAGACACACCCCAGCGAAGCCGTAGTGCAGGGCCTCTTGGCAGCAGAGTTCCACCGCCTGCTGGCCCGTACGCGGATCCAGCAGAGCATGGTCTATTAATTGGGCAATATCGGCTGGCGCTGAGGGGGGAAATCTGCTGGACAATCGATTAGCTGCGGGCCTGGATTACACCGTATCCGCCGTGGTTGCGTTGATACACCACTTGCAGCTCCCCCGACTGCTTTTCACGAAATACATAAAAGTCGTGGTCGATCACTTCCAGTTGATGAATTGCATCATCAAGGCTCATCGCAGGCATGGCGTAGTACTTATTACGCACAACAGGGGCAGGCAGCTGAGCGCTGCGACCGGCAGTTAGATCACCTTGTAGGTCACTTTGTAGATCACTGTTCAGATTGAGCTCAACATCTGCCGTTTGGGCAGTGGTTTTTGGGTGATGGTTATTGCGGCGATCTTTGTGGCGTTGAAGTTGGCGAGCCAGCTTGTTTGCCACTAGATCAATGCTGGCGTAAAGGTTTTCGCTGCGTTCTTGGGCCCTGATTACGGTGCCGGAAGCAAACAGTGTTACCTCAGCGGTTTGTTGTGGCACCCTTGGATTGCGGGCCACCGAAAGGTGCACATCGGCCTCCTGCACCAAACCATCGAAATGGCCCACGGCTCGGGAGAGTTTGTTTTCTGTGTAGTCCCTCAAGGCAGGGGTGAGCTCGAGATTGCGGCCGTGGATCAGAAGCTTCATGGATAGATCTCCTGGTGGGGCTGAGGGATGTGATCAATGTATGGACGGAGTGCCTCATCAGGTATCGCCGGATGCATTCCTTTGTGCTCTCTCAAGATTTGTGCCCCTAGAACAGGCTTGGAGCTGGCAGCAACAGTGGCAGCGCTTATTAATTCGCAATCAAAATTCAATCCGCCAGCCCAACCAGAGCCCCTGGCCGGAGCTTTTGCTTCTGCTTGAGCACCCCCCCTGTTACACCCTCGGCCGCGGCGCCTCAGCAGAGTTTCTTGGTTTTGATCCCGCGAAGCCGCCAGAGCCCCTATGGCGCCTTGATCGCGGTGGGGAAGTAACCCATCACCTGCCTGGTCAATTGGTGGCATATCCGGTGCTTGATCTAAATCGACATCGCTGTGATCTGCATTGGTATTTGCGTTTATTAGAGGGGGCGGTGCTCGATCTTCTTGATGAATTAGGCCTTGAGGGTGAACGGCGCTCAGGGCTTACGGGGGTTTGGCTTGAGGGTAAAAAAGTTGCTGCTATTGGCGTTTCTGCCCGTCGCTGGGTTACTCAGCACGGGCTTGCCCTGAATGTGAACTGTGATTTGGCCGGTTTTGCTGCCATCAAACCCTGCGGCCTTGATCTGCCGGTGGCTGGGCTGCAGCAATGGTTGCCGGGCTGCACTGTTGCCCAGTTGCAGCAACCGTTAGCTAGGGCCCTGGCGCGGCGCTTGGGCTGGGATCGGCTCGATGCAATTAACGAGCAGAATCTGAACAACTTGAGTGAGCAAGATGAGCCAGGCCTGGGTGCGCTGGAGCGGTGATCGCAACGATGGGCGGGCTTTAGCGGCTCAACCTAACTATTCAGATCTGCAGGGAGTTGACGGTCTTTGGCCCAGGTTGGCCCAGCGCCATGGTGATTTGTTGGCCCTTGATCAGGCCCATGGTCCGGCCCCGGAAAGCTTGAGTTTTGAGCAGCTGCATCAACGCATCTCAACGGTGGCGGCCAGTTTTCAGCATCTAGGTGTTAAGGCGGCGGATGTGGTGGCCTTATTTGCAGAAAACGGCACCCGCTGGCTCGGGGTGGATCAGGGGCTAATGCGCCTAGGTGCAATAGCAGCTGTACGGGGCAGCCAGGCATCTGTAGCTGAGCTGGAATTCATCCTGGCCGACTGCCAAGCCACCGCCTTAGTGCTGGAGGATTCAGCCTTGCTAATGCCTTTGCTTGAAGCTGGCGCTCTAAGCAAGATCGCATTTGTGCTTTTGCTTTATGGCGATGCTCCAGCCACCACTGGATTGCAACTACCAAATATTTACAGCTGGCTTGATTTCATTGGCCTAGCTGCAGGAGCCAGTTGCAATTCCCCCTTTGAAGCGGATTTAAACCGTGTTGCCACGGTGCTTTACACCTCTGGCACCACGGGGCGCCCCAAAGGCGTTCCTCTGAGCCAAGCCAATTTGTTACATCAAATTTGTTGCCTTGGGGTGGCGGTTAGTCCCAAGCCGGGGGATCGAGTGTTGAGTGTTTTACCGATCTGGCATTCCTATGAACGCAGCGCTGGATATTTCTTGTTGTCGTGTGGCTGCAGCCAGAGTTACACAAATTTGAGGCAATTTCGTAGTGATCTGCAAAGGGTTAAACCCCATTTCATGATCAGTGTGCCGCGTATATGGGAGGCAATTCACGGTGGCTTCTATGCAGCCCTTGAATCCATGGCGCCCATTAAACGTTTGTTGCTTGTAGGTGCGCTTGCAATTTCAGAGGCAAACGTAAGCAGCTGGCGTTGTTGCTTGAATTTGGCGGATACACACCAAAAGCTGCCGTCTCGCGTCAAGGGTTTGCTTATTGCTAGTGCCACCTGGCCTGGGGCTCGTTTGGCGGCGTGGTTGTTGTGGCCTGCTGTGCGCCGCGGGCTTGTAGGCGGCAGTTTGAAAATTGCAAATAGCGGCGGTGGCGCCTTAGCAAAACATCTAGATAGTTTTTTTTCCGCTATCGGCATTCAGCTCTTAGTGGGTTATGGCCTCACAGAAACCAGCCCAGTGCTCACCTGCCGTAGGTCATGGGCTAATCGCAGTGGTAGCGCCGGTAGGCCGCTACTTGGCACCGAGCTGCGCATTGTTAATGCCGATAGCAGGGAAATTTTGGGGAAAAGGCCAATTTTGAATTGGGGAGAGAGAGGTTTGGTGTTGGCCCGTGGCCCCCAAGTGATGGCTGGCTATTTGAGGCGCCCAGATGCCACTGCTGCGGTGTTGGATCAAGAAGGTTGGTTTGATACAGGTGATTTGGGGTTTTTGCTATCAGACGCTTCTTTATTCCTTACGGGTAGAGCAAAAGACACGATTGTGCTTAGTTCAGGCGAAAACATTGAGCCGGCCCCTTTGGAAGCCGAAATTGCTTCATTTGGCTTTGTGGAACAGGTGATGCTTGTAGGACAAGATCGACGCCAATTGGGGGCGTTGATCGTGCCACGGGAGGAGCCGCTAAAGCTGTTTGCAAGCGAAGCCGGGGTGGTGGCTGATCAGCCGGATTTTGAACTGGCTCTCACAAAAGCCTTAACCCGTAGTTTCAATAAAAAGCTCGCGGCTCGCCGGGGTGCCAGGCCCGAGGAGCGTTTGGCTGGGGTGGCGTTGGTGCAACCGTTCAGCATTGAAAACGGTTTACTTACCCAAACCCTTAAGCAAAAACGCGATCGCATCGCGGAACGTGATGCGGCGGCGATTGACCAGATCTACACAGGCTGAGAAGCTTGAGCGTCTGAAACTGCATATCAATGGCAAATCAGCTTTCGATCAAACGCAACATCACCATTCGGGCTGTAGTTACCCCCCGCTGGAAGGAAGAGGCCGAGCGTGAAATCAGCCAGGCGATATCTACAACGGATCAGCAGCTGGCCCAGTTGGAGCAGGAGGGGCAAGAAGTGGTGAGTGAAATTCGCCGCCAAAGTGCAAATCCCCTTGATCCCCGCATCCAAGAACAAGTTGCTGGGGTGCAGCAACAGGTGGCCTCTAAACGGGCTGAGCTGGAGGAGCAAAAACGCAACCTGCTTGATCAACAGGTGAATGTGCAAGGGCTGGAAATGGAGCAAATTGTCGATCAAGGTCAGCTGGAAAGCAGCTGCACCGTTGAAGTGGGCGACAATTTGGTTGAAAAACTGCAAGCCTCAATTGTGGTGCGCGATGGCATTGTTGAAGCTTTAAGCGAGGGTGCTTGAGCTGCGGCGATAGGATCCCTTAAACCCAGTGCTGAAGCAGCGGATGGCAACCTTCGAGATCTTCATGCCGGCCCTCAGTTC
>NZ_CEXBMR010000011.1:31036-42918 GCF_982614295.1 Synechococcus sp. | reverse complement strand
TGTCTTCAGCAATGATCAATAAAGGTTTGCCAGTGCGGGCGATTTGCTCGAGCACAGGCACCAAATCTTGCACTAAACCGATTTTCTTATCGGTAAGCAGGATGTAGGGCTCATCGAGCACTGCTTCCATGCGCTCGGTGTCGGTGGCGAAATAAGGGGAGATATAACCCTTATCGAAACGCATGCCTTCGGTAACCTCCAATTCGGTGGTCATCGATTTGCCTTCCTCGAGGGAAATAACGCCCTCTTTGCCAACTTTATCCATGGCATCGGCAATCATCCGACCCACTTCTTCGTCGTTACCGGCGGAGATGGAGCCCACTTGAGCGATTGCTTTGCTATCGGTGATGGGCTTGGCTAGCTCTTCGATTTTCTTAACAAGAAACTCGGAAGCTTTGTCGATGCCACGCTTAAGGGTGATGGCGTTTGAACCAGCGGCAACGTTGCGCAAACCGGCTTTCACCATGGCGTGAGCCAGCACCGTTGCGGTGGTGGTGCCATCGCCTGCGGCATCATTAGTTTTGGAAGCAGCCTGACGGATCAAAGCCACGCCGGTGTTCTCGATGTGATCTTCGAGTTCGATCTCTTTGGCGATCGTTACGCCGTCATTAATGATTTGAGGGGCGCCGAATTTTTTCTCAAGCACCACGTTGCGGCCTTTAGGACCGAGGGTTACGGCAACAGCCTCAGCGAGGATGTCGATACCGCGTTCGAGAGCACGACGTGCTTGCTCGTTGTAAATAATGCGTTTTGCCATGGGTTCAGTGGTTACGGGTGGGAAACAAGGTGAGGAAACTAGGTTTTGTCCTTAGGACACAACTGCAAGGATGTCCTTCTCGCTGAGCAACACAAATTCGTCACCGCCGAGCTTGATGTCGGTACCGGCGTACTTCGAATAGAGCACCTTGTCGCCGATGCTCACTTCGGGGGTTTGGCGGGTGCCGTCGTCGTTGTGCTTACCAGGACCCACTTGCACTACTTCGCCAACTTGAGGCTTTTCTTGAGCGGTGTCTGGTAACAGGATTCCACCTGCTGTTTTCTCATCTGAAGCGGAAACTTTGATAAAAATGCGGTCACCGAGTGGTTTAACGGTGGAAACGCTGAGGGATACGGCAGCCATGACGTCTGGTTTTTGCTCTCAGGGCGTGGGGTTTGGGCGATGCGCAGCGCAGTTAGCACTCTCACCGCTTGATTGCCAACTTAGCCGTGAAACCGCGCGAGTCGCAATTGCGATCATGGGACGGATCTCCGAACCACTTCATTAGTTAGCCGCTGCGGTGGTAATGTTTGCCAGCCTGAGAGGCTTAGCCTTTCCGCCCTAACGCTTCTAAACATGGCAGCTGCAGCAACCGCCACAACCGGCGCAAAAGGAATTGTTCGCCAGGTGATTGGACCTGTACTCGACGTTGAATTCCCAGCCGGTAAGTTGCCGCGCATCTTTAATGCTTTAAAAATTTCCGGTACCAACAGTGCTGGGCAATCGATTGCTCTCACTGCTGAAGTTCAGCAATTGCTCGGTGATCACAGGGTTCGCGCCGTTGCGATGAGCACCACCGACGGGCTTGTGAGGGGGATGGAAGCTATCGATACCGGCGCTTCAATCTCTGTACCCGTTGGCGAAGCAACCCTCGGTCGTATTTTCAATGTTCTCGGTGAACCTGTTGATGAGCAGGGTCCAGTTGCCACTGATCTCAGATCACCTATTCATAGGCAAGCTCCAAAACTCACAGACCTTGAGACAAAGCCAAAAGTTTTTGAAACTGGCATCAAGGTTATCGATCTACTTGCTCCATATCGCCAAGGTGGCAAGGTTGGTTTGTTTGGTGGTGCTGGCGTTGGAAAAACAGTTCTTATTCAAGAATTAATCAACAACATTGCCAAGGAACATGGCGGTGTATCAGTATTTGGTGGTGTGGGCGAGCGCACCCGCGAAGGCAACGACCTCTATCAAGAATTCAAAGATTCAGGCGTTATCAACGAAGAAGATCTAAGTAAATCAAAAGTTGCTCTCTGCTACGGCCAAATGAACGAGCCTCCAGGTGCTCGTATGCGGGTAGGGCTTTCTGCTCTCACCATGGCTGAGCATTTCCGTGATGTAAACAAGCAAGATGTTTTGCTTTTTATTGATAATATTTTCCGCTTTGTACAAGCCGGCTCCGAAGTGAGCGCGCTACTTGGGAGGATGCCTTCTGCTGTGGGCTATCAACCCACCCTGGGCACCGACGTAGGCGAACTTCAGGAGCGCATCACCTCCACACTCGAGGGTTCAATTACCTCGATTCAGGCGGTTTACGTACCAGCAGACGACCTCACCGATCCAGCCCCCGCCACAACTTTTGCTCACCTTGATGCCACCACGGTGTTGAGCCGCGGCCTTGCTTCTAAAGGCATCTATCCAGCCGTAGACCCTCTCGATTCCACCAGCACCATGCTCCAGCCCGCTGTAGTGGGAGACGAGCACTACCGCACAGCAAGGGCGGTGCAGTCCACCCTGCAGCGCTACAAAGAACTGCAAGACATCATCGCCATTCTTGGCCTAGATGAACTTTCCGAGGACGACCGTCGCACAGTTGATCGGGCCCGCAAGATTGAAAAATTCCTTTCCCAACCCTTCTTTGTAGCTGAAGTATTCACTGGTCAATCCGGAGAGTACGTAAAACTTGCAGACACCATCAAGGGTTTCCAGATGATCTTGGCTGGTGAGCTAGATGATCTTCCCGAGCAAGCCTTCTACCTCGTTGGCAACATCGAGCAAGTGCGCGCTAAGGCCGAAAAGCTTCGTGCCCAAGCAAAAGCTTGATTACCGCTTTCACCCCCTGAGGCCTAATTTCAATGCCCCTAACTTTGCGTGTGCTTTGCCCTGATCAAAGCGTATTTGACGGCTCCGCTGATGAGGTAATACTCCCTAGTACCTCTGGTCAAATGGGGGTATTGCCTGGTCATATTTCCTTGCTAACAGCCCTTGATGTTGGTGTTTTACGCCTAAGAGAGGGCAGCAAATGGACATCCATCGCCCTAATGGGTGGCTTTGCTGAGGTGGAAGCAAATGAAGTGAATGTGCTTGTTAATGGTGCAGAACCCGCCAGTTCCATTGATGCAAGCACTGTTCAAGCGGAGTTAGATGCGGCTCAGCAGGTTGCTAGTGGTTTCGAAACTAAGCCAAATAGCCCTGAAAAGTTCAAAGCTCAGCAGGCACTGCTTAGAGCTAAAGCGAGAGTTCAAGCAGTTAAATAGTAATCTGCTGTTTCATTTATAAAAAAAGCACCTTAAGTATAAATAACTCTAGGTGCTTTTTAAATAGGTTCTTCAGATATCAGGCGGTACCGCAGAAGGTAACTTCAGGGAATTTCAGTTTTGCTTCATCCAAGCCCTTACCTTTACCTTCCTCTTGCCAATAGTTAATAACTTCAGTGGCTTTATTGAGAATTTCAACTCGCTCATTTTCAGTGATCCAACTTTTTGCTTCCACCACACCTTTTAGTGTTTCCCAAGCATCTTCTCGAGGCCAAAAGAAATAAGCCGTAAGCGGGCTGGGGCCGCCGCCAACGATTTGATCAACCGCCAACGCAACGTTATCGGGCAACCAAAGAATCTTTAGTAGAAAGCGACCTTCATCAGCCTTGGGGGTGTATCCGGAAGGAACCCCATCAGCATCAATGGTGGACTTAGCCAAAATAGCGTTGGCACTTTTCATGCCACTGGGCTTTTCAATAACCTCTTCTGGGGTTACTTCTGCCGTTACTTCAGCTATTTCAGGGGTGGCCTCCAAGCTGGCTTTTGTGGTGTCGGATTCTGTCACGGTGGTGGTTTCTAGGCTCAAAAGTTGAGAGGCAACAAACCTGGCACTGCAGGTAATCAACTATTTTACCAGCCACTCTCCAAGCTCCTATCGCCACCACAGCCCTACTGCTATTCGACATCGATGGAGTGATCCGCGATGTGGGCGGTAGTTACCGCAAGGCTCTTGCTGAAACTGTTCACTACTACAGCGGATGGCGGCCAGACCCCCACTGCATCGATGCTCTTAAAAACGAAGGAATTTGGAATAATGATTGGGATGCCAGCTTGGAGTTACTACGCCGCCAGGGGGGGGCTTTACCAACCCGTCAAGATTTAGTAACTGTTTTCAGTAATTTTTATTTCGGTGCCAACCCAGATGCTGCCTCAACTCAATGGCAAGGCTTCATCTGCGGCGAAACTTTGCTGCTGGATGCTGCTTTTTTTAAAGAATTAACTGCCGCTGGGCTGATGTGGGGGTTTGTTAGCGGAGCTGAACCACAATCCGCCCGTTATGTGCTCGAGCATCGCCTTGGCTTGCAAAATCCACCCTTAGTAGCGATGGGGGATGCCCCCGACAAACCAAACCCCGAAGGTTTAATCAAGTTGGCGAGCACCCTGATGGAATTGCACGGCCCCTGCCCCCTTGGCCCTGGAGCCCCACCTGTGGCCTACCTAGGCGACACCATTGCTGATGTGCGCACCGTGGTGAATGCAAGAGCTGCAATTCCAAAACAACGCTGGATCAGCTTGGCCGTAGCTCCACCACACCTGCATTCAGATGTAAATCAACAAGCTCGCAACAACTACGAAAACCTATTAAAAAAAGCCGGAGCAGATCAAGTGCTCACTAAATCCAGTAGTTGCCTTGAGGTGATGCTTGAGCTCAGCCAGTCTTTTCCATATCAGCAGTTGCCTTGAGAGCAGCAGCGGAGAGCACTTCGCCACCGCTTGCGCTTACCGCCACGTCATCTTCGATGCGAATCCCAATACCTTTCCATCTCGCTTCGATTTGAGGTTGGCCATCGGGCACAGGTAAGCGGTCGCTCACATAAAGACCTGGCTCCACCGTGAGCACCATGCCCTCCTCAAGCGTTACGGGATGTTCCCCTAACCGGTAGGCCCCTACGTCGTGCACATCAAGGCCAAGCCAGTGGCCCGTGCGATGCATGTAAAGGTGCCGGTAGGCCCCTTGCTCAATCAAGCCATCCAGATCTCCCCGTAGCAAACCAAGGCTGCGCAGCCCTTCCACCAAAACTCTCACAGCGGTTTGATGAATATGTTCAGCACTATTACCAGGCTTCACCTGCTGCAATGCCGCTAGCTGAGCCGCTAGTACCAAGTTGTATAGCTCCCGCTGCTCTGGGCTGAAGCAGCCATTAATCGGAAAAGTGCGGGTGATATCACCGTTGTAGTGATCCTGCAGGCTGCATCCAGCATCAATCAATAACAAATCTCCATCACGCAAGACCCCGTTATTGGCGGTGTAGTGAAGGATGCATGCGTTATCACCTCCAGCCACAATCGACGGATAAGCGCAACCGCGGCCGCCACTGGCCACAAAATGTTGCTCCAAAAGGGCCCGCACCTGCATTTCATTCATGCCTGGTTGCACTGCCGCCCGCGCCAACTCATGGGCTTCAGCGCTGATTCGAGCCGCTTCCCGCAGCCTTATTAATTCCTCTGGTTCCTTGCGAAGGCGCATTTTGTGCAGGATTGAACATGGGGCCTCCAGACGATTTGCCCCCTGTCCGCGCCTTGGGGCGCGATCTAGTTGCTGGGCCCAACACTGCAACAGCAAAGTTTCAAGGGGGCCATGGCGACCAACCCGAAAACTCAAGCCTTCAGCCCCTTCCAAATAACCAGGAAGCAACTCATCCAACTGCTCTAAAGGGTGGGCGAGATCGGCACCAAAATGAGTTACGGCCCCTTCCACCCCCCAGCGAAAGCCGTCCCACACCTCTGCCAAGGGATCCTTGGCTGGCACAAACAAAACAAAGTGGTTTGCAGCCCTATGGGGCAAGAACAAAGCAACGGCACCTGGCTCATCAAATCCAGTGAGATACCAGAAATCACTGTCTTGCCGAAAGGGGAACTCCACATCGGCGTGATGGCGTTGAGCTTGAGCAGCAGGTATTACAGCGGCGAGGCCCCCAAGGGCTGAAAGGAACTGCTCACGCCGCTTGGCGTAGTTAATCGGCACAGTGAATCTCTCAGCCCTTGGGGCAGGCGGTTAAATAAGTGTGTCAGCTTGGCCTGCCCTCTGGGTTTCTGTGAGCGATTTTCTCGTTCTTGCTGGATTGGTAGTGGTAGTGGTGGGAGGTTCCGGCCTTTGCTCTGGCGTGGAGGCAGCGCTTCTAACGGTAAATCCCCTCAAGGTGCACGACATGGTGGCCAAGGGGGCTCCTGGTGCCTTGCTGCTGCAGAGGCTCAAAGGGCGCCTGCCAAGGGTTTTAGCCGTATTGGTAATAGCCAATAATCTTTTTAATATTTTTGGCAGCCTCATGCTCGGCGGCTACGCCGCAGTGGTTTTCAAAAACAACAACTTGGGCGGAGAAGCACTAACAATCTTTTCTTTCGCACTCACCTTTGTGGTGATCCTGTTGGGAGAGATCCTGCCCAAGGCTTTAGGCACCCGCATGGCAGTGGGTATTTCGCTAGTAACAGCACCTGCCGTTGCGCTGATGGTGCGCCTTGGCACCCCATTAATCCTGTTGCTGGAAACTGTGATGCCAGCCCTCACCGCTGAAAGTGAACTAACCACCGATGAAGAAGAGATTCGTTTGTTAGCAAGGCTTGGCTCTCAAAAAGGTTTAATCGAAGCCGATGAAGCCGCAATGATTGCCAAGGTATTTCAACTAAACGATCTAACAGCAAGGGATCTAATGCTGCCTCGGGTGTCTGCCCCAAGCCTCAACGGCCATTGCCGCATCGAAGAACTACGCGATATTCTGCTCAGCCAAGAATCGCCTTGGTGGGTGATTTTAGGGGAAGAGGTAGATGAAGTACTTGGTGTTGCAAGCCGCAATGATTTGCTTACCGCCCTGTTACAAGGCCGAGGCAATGCCACCGCCGCAAGCCTTTCAAAACCGGTGGAATTCGTGCCGGAGATGATCAGAGCAGACCGCCTTCTCACCAGCTTTCGCCGCCGCTCCGCCTTGATGTGGTCTAGCGATTCAGTGCGGGTGGTAGTGGATGAATTCGGTGCATTTGTAGGTTTAATTGGTGCTGATGCTGTACTGGCTGTGCTGGCTGGCTGGTGGCGGCCACGCAGTAATGAGGTAACAGCCAAGTGAGTGGCGACAGCCTTTCCGGCATTGCTGCCCCGTTGAACCGCTGGCGCGGCCAACTGCAACTAAGTGGCCGGGAGCAGGCATTGTTGGGGCCTGAATTACGTGGATTAGATGCACAACTGGAGCGCTTTAAAAACGGCACCCTGCGCCTAGCTGTTTTTGGCCGTGTAGGCGTAGGCAAAAGCAGCTTGCTAAACGCTCTTTTAGGTGAAGAAAAATTCCGCACTGATGTAGCCCACGGCTGCACAAGAAAACAAGCAACAGCCCCCTGGCCCCATCAAATTTCTGGTTTGGGGCCACTGCTGCTTGTAGATACCCCGGGCATTGATGAAATTGCAGCCCCCGCGCGCCAACGGCTAGCAACCAAGTTGGCAAGTGGTAGTGACTTGATCTTGCTTGTGCTCAACGCAGACCTGAGCAGCCCTGAGCTAGAGGCTTTAGAGGTATTGCGCCGCAGCGGTAAACCCTTGTTTTTGGTGGCAAATGGCGCAGACCGCTGGACCCCCCAACAAAGGGCCGAACTAGGGGATTCAATCCAACGCCGAGCGGGCAAGGAATTGCAACTCATTTGGGTGGCCGCTGCCCCCCGCAGGGCGGAATTGTTAAGCGACGGCCGCGTACGCAGTAAAGCTCTGGCACCAGAAGTGGAACCGTTAAAAATTCAACTACTGGAGTTACTACAAAGGCAAGGCCAGCTTCTCTTAACGGTAAACAGCCTCCATCGCGCTGAAACTTTTAGTCGCCGCTTACTGGAACAAAGGCTCCAGCAAAGACAAAAAGCGGCCCAAGGTTTAATTGGTCGATTTGCCACCCTCAAAGCAGCTGGCGTAGCAATCAACCCATTGGCAATGCTTGATCTAGCCGGCAGTGCTGCCGCTGATGGCGCCCTGGTGCTGCAGCTTTGTGAGCTTTATGGCTTGCGACTCCACAGCCCGCAAACCAAGAAACTTTTGCAACACATCGGCCAAAACAGCGCCTTGCTGGGGGGCGTGCAATGGGGATTACAAGCTTTATTGGGGGGACTAAAACAATTTTTGCTGCTGGCGGCCCCTGCCAGCGCTGGCCTCAGCCTTGCCCCTGCAGCTCCGGTGGCCTTAGCTCAAGTGGCGCTTGCGGTGCACGGAACCCGTAGAACCGGCCGTGAAACCACCAAACAGTTGCTGTTGGCAGCCCATCGCGGCCCCAGTAGACCAGCAGCCCTATTGCGACGACTGCGGCAACTTGAACCGAGTGCCAACAGTTGGTTAAGCCAGCAAGCCCCCTGGTTTCCCAGCCCACTTCCATGAGCGCGAATACTGCAAGCACAGCAAGTGTTGCCCTTTTTGGCACAAGTGCCGATCCACCCACCGTGGGGCACCGAGCGGTTTTACAAGGATTACTGGAGCTATATCCGCTGGTTTGCACCTGGGCTAGTGAAAATCCTTTTAAGCAACATGGAGCCCCGCTTCATGTGCGGGCTGCTTTGCTTGGTGCTGTTGTTGATGAGCTAGCAGCTCTGCACGAGCCGGGCAGATTGCAACTGCGGCAAGATTTCAGCAGCAGTAGGGCCCTCAACAGCCTTAGTGAGGTTAAAAAACAATTTCCCCAACATCAAACAGTGATGGTTGTAGGCAGCGACCTACTAGCCCAAATACCTAGTTGGTATGCAGTGGAGCAGTGGTTACCCCACTGCCAACTAGCAGTGGTACCTCGTTGCGGCTGGCCTATACAAAAAAACGATTTGGAATTACTTGAAAAGCTTGGGGGCAAGCTCAGCCGTTTGGCTCTTCTTATTCCAGAATCCGCCAGTTCCACTATTCGACGCCATCCCAACCCAGAACTGGTGCCCGCCCCGCTGTTACCCCAACTGGTAGAGCAGAATCTCTATGGATTCACAGCTGCCGACCTCCCCTCTCCGTGCGGATTGCCCTGATTCAATGCAATCCCTTGATTGGGGATCTCGCCGGCAATCGCGCTGCATTGGTTGAACATTGCCTTAAGGCCATTGCTTCTGGAGCCAGCCTTGGCCTTGCCCCAGAACTGGCGCTGTGGGGTTACCCCCCTCGTGATCTATTGCTGCAGCCTGCCTTATTGCGGCAACAGCACAAGCAACTTGATCTTTTGGCCAGCGCTTTACCGGCTGGTTTTAATTTGCTTGCAGGGGTGGTGGAACCAGCAGGCAAGCATCTTTTTAACGGGATGGCCTTAATTCAAAAAGACACTTGGCAAGTGGTGGCGCGTAAACAGCTACTGCCGAGCTACGACGTTTTTGATGAACAGCGTTACTTCTTACCTGGCGATCAACCTTGCTGGATAGATCTGAAGGAAACCCCTGGCCAGCGGCCATTGCGCCTCGGTTTAACCCTCTGCGAAGACCTTTGGGTGGGCGAACACTTAGCCAGTAACCAGCCGAATCCAATTACTGCACTTGTCCCCTTTAAACCCGAATTACTTATTAACCTCTCCGCTTCCCCCTATGGCCGAGGCAAACAACAACAGCGGCAAATGCTCGCGGCAGCTGCTGCCCGTGAGTTGCAATGTGCAGTGGTTTATGTGAACCAGGTGGGGGGCAACGATGAGTTGATTTTTGATGGCAATAGTTTTGTGATGGCTGCCAACGGCAACTTATTGCTGCAACTTCCCTGCGCAAAAACAAAAGTGGAGTGCTGGGATAGCGATAGCAAAACAGCAACTTCGCAAATAAACGATGATTATTTAGCAACATATTCATCAACATCAGAACAAGAAGAAATTTGGCAAATATTGGTGCTTGGCCTGCACGATTACGCAAAAAAATGTGGCTTTAGCTCTGCCCTAATCGGCCTCAGTGGTGGGATTGATTCTGCATTGGTGGCGTGCCTTGCAGCCGCAGCTCTAGGGGCGGATCGAGTGCGTTGCGTTTTGATGCCCTCTCCTTACAGCTCCGCCGGTTCCCTTAGCGATGCCGAAGCCTTGGCCCAGCGGCTTTCGCTCCGGCATAGCCAAATATCAATTGCCCCCTTAATGGCTGAGTTCAACCGAAGCCTTAACCCAGCTTTTGGTGGCAATCCCGAGGGGATAAGCGCTGAAAATCTGCAATCGCGTATTCGTGGCACCTTGCTGATGGCTATTGCCAACCAGGAGGGCCAACTACTTTTGGCAACAGGAAATAAATCCGAACTTGCGGTGGGGTATTGCACCCTTTATGGCGATATGAATGGTGGGCTTGCGGTAATTGGGGATTTATTTAAAACCGATGTGTTTGCGTTAGCCGCCTGGCTTGATAGCCCCGCCAGCAAAAAACAACGAGAACTACATGGGCTCCCTTTAGAAGGGCCATTAATCGGCGCTGAAATTCGGGAAAAACCACCCAGCGCTGAATTGCGGCCAGATCAAAAAGATAGTGATTCACTACCCCAATACCCTCTGCTGGATCCGATGCTACGGGAACTATTGGAAAACAATGCCAGCACAGAAGAGTTGATTAGTGCTGGTTTTGATGAAGATCTACTCAAACGCGTGCAAAAGCTCGTGCGCCGCTCTGAATTCAAGCGCCGTCAAGCAGCACCAGTGCTGAAAGTGAGTGGTCGCTCTTTTGGTAGCGGCTGGCGAATGCCAATAGCTGCAGGGGGCTGAAATCAGCACTGGCAATTCAGGCGAAAATTAGCCAGGCTGAATAGAGAGTTAATTTTTCATGATCTCAATTAGCAGCGTAGGCATCCCTCGCGAAATCAAACGCGATGAACAACGGGTGGCCCTCACCCCAGACGGGGTGAGGGAATTGGTATCAGTGGGTTTAGAAGTGCGTGTAGAACACGGTGCAGGCGCCGGTGCCGGGATAAATGATGAAGCCTTTGCCCAAGCGGGTGCCCAACTGGTGGATTGCCAAGCGGCATGGGAAGCCCACCTAGTGGTGAAGGTGAAAGAACCTCAGGAGCTGGAATTTCAATATCTACGCCCCGATTTAGTACTTTTCACCTACTTACATCTTGCGGCGTATCCCAGTGTTGGGAAAGCACTACTGAGCAGTGGTTGCACTTCAATCGCTTACGAAACGGTGCAACTCGAAGATGGCAGCTTGCCCTTACTGGCACCAATGAGCGAGATTGCCGGGCGTCTAGCCACCCAGGCAGGGGCTTACCTGCTGGAAAGACCTCACGGCGGCAGAGGGGTGCTCCTCGGCGGCTGCACTGGGGTAAAACCTGCTCGGGTGGTGGTTTTAGGGGCCGGCACCGTGGGTTGGAATGCGGCCCGAATCGCTGCTGCTATGGATGCAGAGGTGTTGCTTTTGGATCGTTCCCCCCAAAGGCTGCGCAGCCTTGAAGCAGACCGGCGGGGCAGATTGGTGAGCTTGGTAAGCAGCCGCGGCCTAATCGAACGGGTGGTGCCAACTGCCGATCTTCTAATCGGTGCAGTTTTAACTCCTGGTGGTAGGGCCCCCACCTTGGTAGACGAACAATTAGTACAACAAATGAAACCGGGTTCGGTAATTGTGGATGTGGCAATCGATCAAGGTGGTTGTATTGCCACCAGCGAAGAAACAACACACACAGATCCGGTAATCGAAAAATTTGGTGTACAGCATTACGCAGTTGGAAATATGCCAGGGGCAGTACCCTTTACATCTACTGAAGCATTAGTAAGCGTAACTTTGCCTTACATAGTTACAATCGCCGGCCGCGGCCTTACAGAAGCGGTAACAGAAAGACCGGAACTTTTATCAGGTTTAAACACAATCGAAGGTTCTGTATGTCATCCAGGCGTTGCAAAAGCTCTCGGTCTTACACCGAGGCACCCTATGGCTTGCTTGCGATAGCAAGTGGCTTGCTTGCGATAGCAAGTGGCCTATGCAAA
>NZ_CEXBMR010000011.1:0-30936 GCF_982614295.1 Synechococcus sp. | reverse complement strand
TGGCTTGCTTGCGATAGCAAGTGGCTTGCTTGCGATAGCAAGTGGCCTATGCAAACTTTTTGGGTTGATGCCTTCCCGTAGCGCTAACACCATGCCGGCTGCTTCGCTGTAGCTACTGGCATGCAACACATTGTTTTTAGTTTCGTGATCAGCTTCTCCCCAACCCAGCGCCGCAGCTGATACCTGCAAAAGACTCTTATTACTTTCAACAGCAATAACAGGTATCTGCCGTTGCAAAGCTTGCAATACCGTTTCACCCCCCAGCGCCCCAGCCGGCGCAACCACTGCCCCCACCTGTTCAATCGCCAATTCATCTGGCTGCCAAGGATTAGTAGCAAGTTGAAAATTAGGGGCTTGGCTTAAACCAACTAACACACAAGGTAAAAATGTATGGCCTAATTCTTCTGCCGCAGCGCGTGGGTCTAATTCATTGATTGGAGCTAAAGGAGCTAAGGCCGGGGCATGGGCGCAAGGAATCCCAAGCTCTCGCACCAGTAGATGGCTAATCAAAGCCTCAGCCCCCGCCAAAGCATCAACCCCAGCACCGCAGCGATAGGCCTGCAGCTGGCTGCTGTCCAATTCATCAGGGAAACGAGCCACCACCGCAATAGCAGTGGCACCAGCAGCTTTGAGTTGCTCACCGGCTTGAAGTAAGCGGTGCGGATGTTCAAGCTCCCCCCAGCTGCTACCACTAGCTCCTTGGCAAACGCTTACGCCAATAGGCCCGTTTGTTACCAATACAGGACCAATATCCAAACCAAGGGTGGCGCGAGCAGCATCAAGCACCTGTAAGTGTCTTAATAAAAGAGTTGCTTCGATAGCAGCATCAAAAAGTACACCGATGCGTTGTGCTCTACATGAACTCAAGCGCCAATAGCCTCGTGCAAATGCATCGAGTGCCCAGCCCTCTACGTAGTGAATGCGCCGATCACTCCAATAAAGGGATGCCCCATTAAGCACATTGGGGTGGCTAATTAAGCAGCCGCTGGCTGCAGCAAGCAAACGAGCTACCGGCAGGGCATCGCCAGCAAATCCCCCCTGCTCGCAAGCAATCCCAGTGGGGATAATTAAAATTGTTGGGAGGGGCTTAATCACACAATTAATACCGCCTCAAGCTGCAACCACTGCACTTCAGCCTGCACTTCAGTCGCGGTAATCGCCCAGCGCAAAGGTTCACCACGGCTAAGCAATGCACGGCGACAACAATCAGCGGGATTACTACGCCATTGCGAAAGGGGAACTTCCAATTCCAACTGAATAGATAATAATTTCAGCACTGTTTGTTAGATAAGGGCTTCATTTTTGATACTTGCCAAATTGAGCTTCGTAGAGGGCATCCTCCTGACCAGCTAACAATTGCAGATCACTGCGCGGGTAAGCAACACACATCAAGGCATATCCCTCATTTCTTAGTTCTTGCTTCACTCCCATCGCATCGGGTTGATAAACATTGCCCGATTCAATCCGAGCCGCACAGGTGGTGCACACACCAGCGCAGCAGGAGCTTGGTAAAGCTATGCCGGCAGCTGCTGCTGCGCTGAGAAGAGTTTGATCAGCAGAGCAGCTAAAGGATTCAAATTGCTCCTTGATGCGAATGCGTATCGAAAAGGTAGCGGCCATAAAAAAGCTTTAAGGCATTGGCAAACCATCTTGCCGTAGTGGTACCCAAAGGCTGGGGTGTGGCGGTAAATATTCCGCTGTTGTAGGGCCCGGTGGAGCGGTAAGAACTAAATCAAAACTAATTGAAAATCTTGTGTTTTGGCTGAGATTTTCAAGCACGGCATGTTCAAGCTTGGCTGGAAACAACACCAATAAACCAGCCTGAGCTGCGATCTGATGTTGATGAACGTTTAAAACAGCGCTGGAATCAAAGGGCGCGTCAGCACCTACTGCCATTCCAGGAATTAATTCATTTAAGGGGCTAGGATTAAATAACTGCAAGGCACCGCACTTACCACTGCCATCACCATTTAAGTAATAAACGGCACTTAAATGGGCATTGGGATGATGATGGCAGCCGAGTAGTTGTCCAGGATCACTAATCACTGGCCAGCTGCGTTGGATATGAACAGATAAGCAACCGGATTTAAAACCTAATTGCTTTAAATAAATAGCAACCTGGTTAGCAAGTTGATCAACTAGCCAGGCAGCATCTTCGCAAAGATGGAATTGATGTAAGCCGTGAAGATCACCGGTCCAAGCGCAGCCCTCTTGGGAATTACCTGTTGCGTCGCCACGCCAAACCAACATCTGCTGCAGCAATCTGGCGGTATCTAATGGATCGGGTTGCAGTTGAGCTGTGGCAATTGCAACTGGAAATAAAGGAATTATCAATTGCTGCTGAGGTTTCACCCTTAAGCCATTGCCGAAGCTCCTCCCACAACCTCTAAAATCTCCTGGGTAATCGCAGCCTGGCGAGCTTTGTTGTAATCAAGAGTAAGTGATTTAGCTAAGGTTTTAGCGTTATCACTTGCATTATTCATAGCTGTCATCCGGCTTGCCAGTTCACTGGCAGAAGCCTCCTGCAATGAACGCAAGATTTGATTTTGAAGATATAAAGGCAACAGTGAATCAAGCAGTTCGCTGGGGCTTTGCTCAAAAATAATATCTGATTGAAGTTTAGGCTGAGTGTTGGCAGAAGTATCGCGTTCCACAGCAAAACCGCCTGCCTTTGATGTAAGCCGGAAAATCTCATCGTCTGGCTTTGAGATACCTTGCGGATCGAGGGGGAGCAAGGTTTGATAAACGGGGGTTGTATTCACTAAATTAATGAATTTAGTGAAAATTAATTCCACCCGATCAGTGCCGCCACCAATGAATTCAGCTAGTAAGACCTGAGCAATTTCACCGGCTTCAACTGCAGTGGGAACTTGATTAAGCCCTATAAAACTATTCACGATTGGATATTTGCGATTACGGAAATAAACATCAACCTTGCGGCCAATGGTAATTAAAGACAACTCATGGCCAGCAGCCTTCAACTCAGCAAAACGCTGTTCTGTTCGTTTGATTATGTTTGCGTTATAGCCACCGCATAAACCACGATCACCAGTGATTGCAACCAAAGTTATGTGGCGAGGCTCCCGTGTTTGCAATAAAGGAGTATCTGCAACTTCAAAACCCATACGAGCTTGTAAACTTTCCAAAACCCTTGCTAGGCGATCAGCAAAAGGCCGAGTACGCAACACCTGATCTTGGGCCCTGCGCACTTTGGCTGCGGCAACTAAGCGCATTGCCTCAGTAATTTTGCGCGTATTTTTGACCGAACTAATACGGTCGCGAATATCTTTTAGGTTTGCCATTTTTTAATCCTCAAGCCGCAACCATAAGGCCGGCAACAACTTCCTTGATCGCAGCTTTAAGAGTTGCCTCTGAAGCATCACTCAACACCTTCTCAGTTTGCACTGCATTGATGTATTCAGCTTGGCTACCTTTGAGATATTCCCGAAGTTCCCGCACGAACTCAGAAACCTTTTCAACGGGCAATTCATCTAAATAGCCTTTGGTGCCGGCATAAACGATCGCTACCTGTTCAGCAAGGATCAGGGGGCTGAATTGGGGCTGCTTAAGCAGTTCTCTCAGCCGCTTACCTCTGCCTAATTGTGCTTGGGTAGCTGCATCTAAATCAGATGCAAATTGCGAAAATGCCGCTAATTCATCAAATTGAGCAAGTTCCAGCTTCAATGTACCTGCAATTTTCTTGATCGCTTTTGTTTGAGCAGCGCCGCCCACCCGGCTAACAGAGATGCCAACGTTGATTGCAGGACGCAAGCCAGAGTTGAAGAGGTCTGAACTCAAGAACACCTGGCCATCTGTAATCGAAATAACGTTGGTTGGGATATAGGCGGAAACATCACCAGCTTGAGTTTCGATGATAGGCAAAGCAGTCATGCTGCCCTTACCCATGGCATCAGACAATTTTGCAGCACGCTCTAACAGGCGGCTATGGCAATAGAAAACATCACCTGGATAGGCCTCACGACCTGGTGGACGGCGCAGGAGAAGCGACATTTGACGATAGGCCTGAGCCTGTTTGGTGAGGTCGTCGTAAATCACCAAGGTTGCTTTGCCTTGATACATAAAGTGCTCAGCAATAGCGGCACCGGTGTATGGAGCAAGGTATTGCAAAGATGCTGGTTCTGAGGCGCTAGCAGCAACGATTACGGTGTAATCAAGGGCCCCTCTTTCGCGAAGCACTTCCACCAAGTTGGCAACTGAAGCTGCTTTTTGGCCGATAGATACATATACACAAACAACATCTTCACCTTTTTGGTTGATGATGGTGTCGATCGCAATTGCACTTTTACCAGTTTGGCGATCACCAATTATCAATTCACGTTGTCCCCTACCGATGGGGATCATTGCATCGATGGCAGTAATGCCGGTTTGCATCGGTTCGTGTACCGATTTGCGCTGAATGATGCCAGGAGCCATCGATTCAATTAAACGTGAATCGGTGGTAGCAATTTCGCCTTTGCCATCAAGTGGTAAGCCAAGCGAGTTAACAACTCTTCCGAGCATTGCTTGCCCTACTGGCACTGAAGCGATTTTGCCGGTGGCTTTAACAGTGCTGCCTTCTTGAATTCCAACCCCTTCCCCCATCAACACAACACCAACGTTGTCATCTTCCAAATTGAGGGCTAATCCTTCGGTGCCGTCTTCAAAAACCACCAGCTCTCCAGACATCACCTGATCGAGGCCATAGATGCGGGCGATGCCGTCACCCACCTGCAGCACGGTGCCCACGTTGCTAACCGAAACAGATTTGTCGTAGTCCTCAATTTGCTGCTTGAGGATGGCGCTGATCTCGTCGGGACGGATGGAAACCATGGCAGGAAAACGGAATTAGGGGGAGGGGAAAGGAACGGGAGAGCTGGGTAACTGAAACTGTGGGATCAGGCGGCCCGAGCCAGGGACAGGCCAAGACGCTTCACCTGACCAAGCAGGCTGGCATCGATTACCTGAGAACCAAGACGCACCACAAAACCACCAATCAAGGTGGCGTCCACATTTATATCTACCTCTACAGAGTTGGTGCCGGCTAAAGCCTTCACCTTCTCAGTAAGTTTTTGCTCTTGTTCCGTAGATAAAGCCGTGGCGGACGTAACCGTTGCGAGGGTTATGCCCCGCAACTCTCTGTAAAGCTCAAGGAAACGACCGAGCACAGAATCAAGGATGCCGATGCGCTGACGATCCACCAATACCTTGAGCAAATTCAGCATCGAAGGGCTGATTTCAGAGCCAAACAGCGCGATTAAGGCATTTTTCTTACCGTCAAGCGATAAGACAGGAGATCGCATTGCCCCTTGAAGGTCTGTGGAGCTATACCAAGTTTCCAGTAAAGATTTGGCTTCTAAAGCCAGCTGATCAGCCTGGCCAAGGCCATCGCCCACCTGCAAAAGGGCGTCAGCGTAGGGGGTTGCTAGTGAATTAAGAAGTGGCATTGGTTTATCCGAGTGCCTCGATGGAACGATCTATCAACTTGGCTTGGATGGATGCGTTGAGCTTGCCTGGTAGAGCTGCAATTGCTTTTTCAACTGCAGACCTGGCTGTTTCAAGCCTTAGCAATTCCACCACTCTGGCTGTTTCAGCACTCAAATTGGCTACAGCATCTTGTCTGATGCGAGCCATTTCTTGGATGGTGCGCATCTCGCTATCTTCACGAATAGCCATCGCCCGCTTCTTACCATCGCTAAGGATTTTTTGAGCGGTTGCTTGAGCTTGCGCAAGTTCAAGTTGCCCCTGTTCCAATGCTTTTGAAGCAATCAATAAACGCTCTTCAGCGTCTTTGAGATCCGCAAGGATCGCTTCACGGCGACGCTCGAGAATGCCGCCAAGAAAACCCTTTAAGAACCAAACCAACACCACGATCACAATGATCAGGTTGATGATGTTGGTGTCAAAAATATTTGTGTTGAGGCTAAACCCTTCGGTTGCCAGCAACAGTGGAGAAATACTTGTCATTTTGCTGCTAGCAAGCGATCAACTATCACAGCACCAAGCTTCGTAGCTTGAATGTCGATACCAGCAAAAGCTTCAGCTTTTTGAGCCTCTACTTGAACTCGGGATTTCTCCTTAGTGGCATTTGCATCAGCTTGAGCAAGAGCTAGGGCATCCCGGAAGAGACGATCCACCTCAATTTCTGCTTCTTGCACAAGGGCCTGGGATTGCTTGCGGGCCTCAAGGAGTTGCGCCTTGAGTTCCACCTCCAAACGTTCAGCTTGGGCAATCTTTTCCTTCGCCTGGGCGCGACTGGAACTTATAAAACCCTCGCGCTCTTCAACTGCTTTCCCAACAGGTTGGAAAAACAGAGCGTTTAGGATAAAAGTGAGCAACACCACTTGCACTGCCATTAAGGGCAGGGTGGCGTCTAGATCGAACAGACCGCCCTTGGGGGCAGCTGCTTCGGCCAGCATTAGCCAGCTATGCATGGAACCGGAGGCGCTGGGACAGGGTTAAAGATGCTGCGGGGGCGAACATCGCCCCCGAAAGACAAGCGATCAGCCGGCGAAAGGATTCGCAAACAGAAGCACTAGTGAAACCACCAAGCCATAAATGGTGAGGGCTTCCATGAAAGCGAGGGAAAGCAGCAGGGTGCCGCGGATTTTACCTTCGGCTTCAGGCTGACGAGCGATGCCTTCAACAGCACCACCGGCAGCGGTGCCCTGGCCGATACCAGGGCCGATGGCGCCAAGGCCGACGGCAAGACCAGCGGCCAAAACGGACGCAGCGGAGGTGATGGAATCCATGGTGGAACAGATGGGGTGGTGCGCTGGGACAAGCGCGGGACTAACTGGAAATTGAACCTGCGACTGGGACGTTGGTCGAAGACCTAACGGGTGCGACTTAAAGTCGTACCTGCGCGCAGGAGGTCTAGCAGATCGTGGGTGCGACCTCTAGTGGTGCTCTTCGTGAACAGCCTCACCGATGTAATAGGCGGCGAGAGTTGCGAAGATCAAGGCTTGAATAGCACTGGTAAACAATCCAAGAAACATTGCTGGTAGTGGTACCACCAATGGAACTAGAAAAGCCAAAACAGCTACTACTAATTCATCAGCAAGAATATTGCCGAATAATCGAAAGGAAAGAGATAAGGGCTTCGTGAAATCTTCAACGATCTTGAACGGAAGCATGATCGGAGTTGGTTCCACGTAGTACTCGAAGTACCGCAAACCCTTTCTGCTTAAGCCTGCGTAAAAGTAAGCAAGTGAAACCAACAGAGCCAACGCAATTGTGGTGTTTATATCTGCTGTTGGAGCACCGAGTTCTCCACTGGGAAGATGAATAAGTTTCCAGGGGATCAAGGCACCTCCCCAATTGCTTACGAAGATAAATAAGAACAGCGTGCCGATGAAAGGCAGCCAGTCTCTGTATGCTTTCTCGCCGATTTGGTCTCTGGCTAGATCACGTAAGTAATCCCAAAGGAATTCGAGCAGATTTTGCACACCGCGCGGTTCGCGCTCCATCTTGCGGGTACCTACTACCACAAGGGCTAGTAGGGCTCCGATAACAATCCATGAACTCAGAAAAACCTGCCCATGCAGGTTGAGTTGGCCAACTTTCCAATAAAGGTGTTTGCCAACCTCGAGTTCGGCAAGGGGGAGGTTAAAAGGCACCAGAACCTAAGCGTTTGAGGGGGGTTGGAATGAATTATTCAGAGGGCTTTTTGATCCAAAGATCAAAAGCAGTACTGATAATTACCGCCGGCTTGTAGATCAGAAAACCAATCAGGGCCGGGAAGAGTTGCATTAGGGGCCAACGGGTTGAAAGCAGCACCAGCGCTACGGGTACGAGCAATTGGATTTTCCCCACTTGCTTATTGGTTCCACCCAACTTCTCAACCGAACGGGAAAGAAGAAATAGGTAAACCAAACTACCCACAGACCCGATGGCCACACTCAAGGCTGTGGCGCTACTAAAACGCCACTCAGCCAATATCACCGCAAAGGCGGAAAGCCCAAGAGTGAATAACAACAAACGCTTTTGTAAGCGCCTGTATTCAGCCATGGGATCAACTACCGGTGCGGTAACGAGTACCGCACCAATTGAAGCTCCATCTAAAGAATTCGGTTCAGGTAGCAGTCCACCCTCGGCCGGAGCTGATGGGGAGGATGCCGTTGACGACACGAAAACTTCAGTAGCAAAGGCTCGCGGAATCTATCACGTTCCTTTAGTTATCCAAGCCCAAAAGCAGCACACCTGCCCCCCATAGGCCGCGAGCAATTTCGCTGATTTTGCTTACCTCCCAACTCAAGTTGAGATCCTTAAGCCTTACAGGCACTGCTTTAGAGGCATCCAAACTCCTGAGAGCCTCCAAACACTGCATAAATTCGAATTGATCGTTGCTGAGGCTTAAAGGCTTCAAATCTTGATCTAACAAGCTTTTGCCCGGCCAGCCCCAAAGGCAGCTATTGCGCTCCAAAGTGGCCTCCCAAAGGGTTTCTTTGCTTCCCCAGCTCTCCGATGGCAATTCAGCGTTGCTGAGAAAAAATTCAAAGTGGCTGATATCAGGATCAAGCGCTTCAACAAGTAACCATTGCTGCTGCTGCGTTAAGGCTTGGGCCCTTTCCAGTAATTCCCCTTGCAAAAAGCGTGCAAGATTCCATTGCTCACGATTGCTAAAAGCCAGGAAAGTGAGTTGCGCCCCTTCAACAAACTGCCAAAGCCGTTGCAAGTTGTAGCTGGTTTCTTGAGGATGGAGATACATATCAGCGAAATTTGCATCTGCGCTTGTATCAATGGCCCAGCGCTGCTCATGGCGTTGTCTAAGGCGGTTTTGTTCCGGCAAGTGATTCAACAATTCGCGCCCCAAACGCAAACCTTCCCCATCGCTTGCTGCCCCCAATAAAGCCAGTGAACGCTGAATTCGATGAATTTCCCAGCGGCCCCCATCGGCATACAAAAAAAGATGTAGTAACCCCCTTGGAGCCAGTAGTGGTGCCAATGCTTTTAAACCATTCAGGGGATTTTCCAAATGATGCAAAACCCCCACACTGTTGATGTGCTCAAAAGGCCCTTCTCCCGCCAGATCCAGCAAACTGCGCTGCTCAAAACGCACTTGGGCTGGCGGACCTGAACGTTTCAACCTCTCTCGAGCCACATCAAGGGCTCCAGCGCTGATATCAACCGCCAAAACCTCCGCCAAGGGGTTGAGGTGGGCAAGGTAATCAGTGCTTACCCCCGTGCCACAACCTGCATCAAGAATGCGGATTTTTGCTGTGGGCATTGGCGCCACTCCAGTGCAATAACTGCGGGCAGCCCGATTGCACCAACGCCAGTTGTAACCAGGAGGCGGCCCATCTTGCAGGGGGTCGCCAGGATACGGGAAACGGTCGTAGAAGGCACCCACCACGGGGGTCGCCTTGTCTGTAGCGCCTAAACCAGCAGCTTCAAAATCGGATGTAACCATCACAACAACAAACCACAACAAGAACAGAGCCTCTCATTCACCCCAAGTAGCTGCAAACATTTGTTCACTTGAACTGCATTGAGCGCTGCCGCAGCCGTAATCTGCCTAATAGAGGAGCTCATTTATGTCTGTAACCGCCAGTAGCGGCAGCCCCAGGGTTAGCCCGCAGCTCTATGACACCCTCCCACTTTCCAATGTTCGTAAGGCGGAGCAGCAAGACCGCTTTCCCGATAAGGGAGAGCTGGACAGCCTCATCAACTTTTTTCAAAGC
Source organism: Synechococcus sp. (assembly GCF_982614295.1). Lineage (NCBI taxonomy): Bacteria > Bacillati > Cyanobacteriota > Cyanophyceae > Synechococcales > Synechococcaceae > Synechococcus > Synechococcus sp. Next base: position 21,256 of record NZ_CEXBMR010000011.1, on the reverse strand, counting down.
GGTCAAAACCGCGTGGATGCGGCGAAACGGCTAAGTGCCAATGCCGATGCGATCGTGGCAAAAGCGGCTAATCGAATTTTTGTTGGGGGTACACCCCTCTCCTACCTAGACAAACCACTTACCCCTGGAGCCCTAGGAAGCGACGCAGCTCTTCCTTTGGCGGCAGATCAAGCGGCTTTCGCCAGTTCAATCCAAACATTTGTCCAAGGCAGCGGTGGCGGCGGCTTATTTGGGCGTATTCGTGAAGGCTTTAGTGCAGCGGCTGATGTGCAGGTAGTGATACCAGCCGGGTTCAGCCCCATAGATATTTCGCGCTACGGCAATTCCCGAATGCGCAAATCTTTGCGGGATTTGGGCTGGTTCCTTCGCTATGTGGGCTATGCCCTAGTGGCAGGCGATCCAAGCATCCTTGCTGTGAACGCCAGAGGCTTAAAAGACATTCTTGAAAAAGGTTGTTCACTTCCTGCCACAAATTTGGCTTTGCAGGAGATGAGAGCTGCTTCTGCCGATTTGTTTGAAGACAACCCCACGGCTCGAGCCTTGGTGATTTCTTGCTTCAATGTGCTCATAGATGAGCTGGCGGTTGCCACTCCCTCCACCCGGCAGCGTTTGGGTAGCCCTCAGCAGCAGGGGCTGCAATTGCCAGCGATCTACGCGCTAGCAGCAGAAGGTGCGCAGCGTTTTGTGATGCGCCCTGGCCTATCGGGCAGTGAGAAAGCCGAAATCATCCGCGCCGCCCAAAGGCAGGTATTTGAACGGGATATAGCTAAGGCATACTCACAAAATCCCTGCTCTGTAGAAGCTTCTCAGCTGAAACAAGGGCAAATCTCAATGCGCGAATTTATTCGTTCGCTCGGCAAAAGCAAGGAATATCGCACTCAATTTTTTGGCGGTTTCTCAAACAGCCGCGCAGTGGAACTGGCATTTCGGCATTTCCTTGGACGCGGAATAAGTTCACTTGAAGAGTTTCGGAAATATTTTGCGATCGTGAGTGCAAAGGGGCTCAATGGCCTGGTGGATTCCTTGATAAATGGCATGGAATACGCCCGGGTATTTGGCGAAGAAACCGTGCCATATCTCCGCGATCTCGGCGAGGAAGCCCAAGAAAGCGCTGGCTGGGGCTCAAATCGCAAACTATTTCAATTCAGCGCTCCCTTTGAAGGCGCTCCCCAATACGTAACCCTTTACGCCTCCTATCGCCAACCTCTAGCTGATCAACACGTTTATGGCGGTGGCAACGATCCAATCGGTTTGCAATACGGCGCAATCTTTCCCTCAAGCACCGCCTCTGTAGCAACCCGGCCGGCCCCCCACTCCTATCGCACCCGCAGGCTTTTGGTGGGCAACGGAATGGCGGGTCCTGGTCAAATGGATAGCCCTGGTTTTAGAACCGCCCAGCCGAGGCGAGTGGGTCCGCGGCAGGTGCGGCTGCAGCAAATTGCTACCGGGGGTAGCTCAAAGCCAAAGCGCGGCGGCCAGGCAAGTATCCGCAATACCGAATCCAGCACCCAGGCTGTAATTAACGCTGTATATGTGCAGGTATTAGGTAGCAGTGGTTATGAGGGAGACCGCATAACCACTGAAGAAAACAAACTCGAAAATGGCAATATCAGCCTGCGGGAATTCATCCGTATGGTGGCTCGCTCAAAAGCTTTCCGACGCAGATATTGGAGCAATCTCTACATCACTAAAGCCATCGAAGTGATGCACAGGCGTTTACTTGGGCGCCCCACTTTTGGTCGCTGGGAGATAAACGCTTATTTTGATATTGCAGCTCGCAAAGGCTTCTATGGCGTTGTTGATGCACTAATTAACAGTAAGGAATATTTAGAAGCATATGGGGAAGATATGGTTCCTTACGAGCGTTTCATTACTCCTAATGATTTAAATAGCCGCAGAGTGCCTGCCTTGCGTCAACCGCTTGATCTCGCAGCGATAGTTGAACCACAAAAACGATACGATCAGCAAAAGCGCCCAGAGTTATATAAAACATCTGTTATGAATACCCCTGGCAGCCTCACGCCAAGGAATTTTCTATCCCAATCAAACTCAACTACTGGAATGTGGCGAGCTGATGTGGCTGGCCAGGAAGCCAATCAAACAGTTGAAACCACATTTCGCTTCAGCCGCAATACCAACCGCTGGCAACCTGCCCCTTACCAAACCAATGCCTCCTCCCTGGCAACTGGCCTTAAACAAGGATTTGCCCTCAAACAGGAAACTGAACTAAACAAAATATTCCGGTTAGCCAAAGGTGCTAGCAATGCGGAAAGAGAGGAGTTGATTAGTGCTGTTTATCGCCAACTACTAAATCGGATTCCTTTTGCCTCAGAACGCCTTATTGAGGCTGAATCCAAGTTATGCGATGGACAATTTGATGTAGCCAAATTTGTTGAGCAAGTTGCAGCAGGCGATTTATTTCAACAACGGTTAGCGCAAATGGCACCGATGCAATCGGCTGCTGCTGCCCATCTAGCCCTCTTGGGTAGAGCGCCGGAGCCCCTGGAATCGGGCAACTTTCTGGCCTGCAGAGCCCAACAAGGGCAGCTGCAAGCTGTTGCAAGTCTGCTGAATTCAGAAAACTACAAAATTAGTTTTGGCTCCGACACAGTGCCTTACCTTCAAGGTTTGGGGTCTCAAAGCGGAGTATCTGTAAGCAATATTGTGCGAACAGCAACTCTTTATGGCGGCAATAGCGGCCTTACCCCTTCACCAAAGAAAGCAATTTAATAAACTAATTAATATTATTTCTATATTAATTAGTTTATTAATCTTTCAATCAAAGTCATTGAATTAGTTTAATCAACAATACCAATTTATTGATTTATACATAGGCGAAAGCGATTGTGGTTACTAGCCTTTGCTTCGCGATACAAGCGCCGCAGGCCATGAAGAACTGTTACCACAATCACCGATTTCTTGAGCAATTTCAGCAAAAAGCCTTCTCGATCAGGCACACTGGCAAAGCAACCAGTTCCAACTGGAAGCACCCAAACCCACAGGACCCCGGCCTCCGCTTTGGTGGCCCCTTGCTTCGAGGCAGAATTGCATGAGCATCGTCTCCAACTCGATCATTAACGCGGATGCCGAGGCCCGCTATCTCAGCCCTGGCGAACTCGACCAGATCAAAGCTTTCGTGACCGGCGGCCAACGCCGTCTTCGCGTTGCTCAGGTCTTGGCCGAGGGTCGTGAGCGGATTGTGAAGCAGGCTGGCGGCGCGCTGTTCCAACGTCGTCCCGACGTCATCTCCCCAGGTGGAAACGCCTATGGCGAGGAGATGACCGCCACCTGTCTCCGCGACATGGACTACTACTTACGCCTTGTTACTTATGGCGTAGTAGCTGGCGACGTTACCCCGATTGAAGAAATCGGTGTAATTGGAGCCAAAGAAATGTATAGAGCTCTTGGCACCCCCCTTGAGGCTATGGCTACTGCCGTGCGGGAAATGAAGAGCGCAGCCATGGGCTTGCTCACCGGAGCTGATGCCGAGGAAGCTGGTTCTTATTTCGATTACCTGATCGGCGCCCTTTCTTAATAGCCCCGACCGCCTTCACCACATCACCCTCAAGGATCCATGCAAGACGCGATCACCAACGTCATCAACCAATCAGATGTTCAGGGCTTGTACCTGGACACAAGCGCCATGGGGCGCCTTGAGCAGTACTTCACCAGTGGTGAACTGCGGGTTCGTGCTGCTACCACGATCAGCGCCAATTCAGCTGCGATCATCAGCGATGCTGTTTCGAAGGCCCTCCTTTATTCAGACATCACCCGTCCAGGCGGCAACATGTACACCACCCGTCGTTATGCAGCCTGCATACGCGACATGGATTACTACCTCCGCTATGCCACCTATGCCATGTTGGCTGGCGACACTTCAATCCTCGATGAAAGGGTTTTGAATGGTCTCAAGGAAACCTACAACTCACTAGGGGTACCCATAGGTGCCACCGTCCAAGCGATTCAAGCAATGAAAGAAGCCACGGCTTCTCTTGTTGGCGCTGATGCCGGCCGTGAAATGGCTGTTTACCTCGACTACATCTGCTCTGGCCTTGGAAACTGAGGAGCCCTATGCGCCTCTTTAAAATCACCGCTTGCATTCCTTCTCCCGAAAAGGTGAGAACTCAAAGGGAATTGCAAAATACCTACTTCACCAAGTGGGTGCCATACGACAGCTGGTTTGCAGAACAGCAGCGAATTATGAAACAGGGTGGCAAAATTCTTAAAGTTGAATTAGTTACTGGAAAACGCCAAATCAACGTTGGCAACTGATTTCCAAGCCCGGCCTAGCCGGGCTTTTTTTTGTCCCTAAAAACGGGCCAAGAAGCGGATATAGCGGCTAAATGAGCTTTAAAGCTTTGATCGCCATGGCCCGGGTTGATACCCACTCAAGCTCCGGTTTGTTGCCACTAAATCTGAGCCTTTGGCCGGCGGAAACACGCTTGCTATTGGGCCTAGTGGTGGCTTGGAGCGCTTTTGGCTTGATGATTTTGGCATCGGCAAGTTGGTGGGTGTCAGCCAGGGAAATGGGCGATGCTCTCTACACAATTAAGCGTCAATTGATCTGGCTCGTGGCCAGCTGGGGTTTGTTTTTAGTAATTATTCGTTCGCCATTAAGGCGCTGGCTGCGCTTAGCTGGCCCTGCGCTTGTGATTGGGCTGGGCTTGATTGCCCTCACCTTGGTGATGGGCACAACAGTTAACGGGGCCAGCCGTTGGTTGGTATTAGGGCCGATCCAACTGCAGCCCACAGAATTGATCAAACCGTTTGTGGTGTTGCAAGGGGCCACCTTGTTTGCAAATTGGCGCCGCATGGGAGCAGAACAGAGGCTTGGTTGGCTTGCATTATTTGGTGTTTTGATCTTGATGATCCTTAAACAGCCAAACCTCAGCACGGCAGCACTCACAGGGCTACTGCTTTGGCTTATTGCACTTGCCTCAGGGCTCCCCCTTGCCTGGCTATTGGGAAGCGCCGGCCTTGGTGGATTAGTTGGCAGCATCAGCATCATGGCTAATGAATACCAACGCCTCAGGGTTACCTCCTTTCTGGATCCCTGGAAAGATCCCCAAGGCAACGGCTATCAATTGGTGCAAAGCCTTTTAGCGATTGGCTCGGGTGGTGTAACGGGCACAGGCTATGGCCTCAGCACCCAAAAAATGATGTATCTACCCATCCAAACCACAGATTTTATTTTTGCTGTTTACGCCGAAGAATTTGGTTTTATTGGTTCTTTGGTGCTGCTGCTCTTCCTCGCAATATTTGCTGTTGTGGGTTTACAAGTAGCTATGCGGGCCCGCAACAACCAAACCCGTTTAGTTGCTATCGGCTGCACCGCTTTACTTGTTGGGCAATCGGTTATGAATATTGCTGTAGCCAGTGGATCCATGCCCACCACCGGCTTGCCACTACCGCTCATCAGTTATGGCGGCAACTCGTTGCTAGCTAGCCTTGCCACTGCAGCACTATTAATTCGTTGTTCCTTGGAATCAGCTGAGCAACACTCTTAATAAGTCATTGGGTTGCTACCACTTGTGGATAGGCTTTAGGGGTGGACTTTTCCTTAGCTATCGGTGATCTCGCCCGCAGCAGCGAACAACTGCTGCGCAGTGCGCTCCAACAACCAGGGCCTGGCACTTTTGGCTTGATATTTGGCGCTGGTTTACTCACCAGCCTTGGCCCTTGCAGTTTGTCGATATTGCCCTTAAGCCTTGCTTACCTTGCTGGCTTTGGCGCGGAAGAGGGCAAACCAGCGGCCGGCAGCCCCTGGCAACGCAGCTTGGGTTTTTGTATTGGAGTAGTGGCTGCCTTGGTGTGCCTTGGCACGGCCAGTGCGCTATTGGGCAGTCTTTATGGCCAAACCCCTGAGGGGGTTTCTTTAGTTGTTGCGATTTTAGCGGTGGTGATGGGGTTAAACCTGCTTGGCTTAGTGCCCTTACGCCTACCGGCTGGACCTGATCCTGAGCGCTGGCGGCAAAAAGTACCTCCAGTGCTGGCGCCCTTAGCTGCTGGACTTGCTTTTGGCTTAGCAGCATCCCCTTGCACTACGCCAGTTTTGGCAGTGCTACTCGCCTGGATTGCTGAAACCGGCCAACCACTGGTGGGAATGGGTTTACTTGCCTGTTTTGGTGCAGGCCAGGTGCTGCCATTGCTCTTGGCGGGAACCTTGGCAGCATCACTGCCAAAACTTTTAGCGCTGCGGCAAGTGAGTAGGTGGATTCCCCCCATCAGCGGCGCTGTACTGGTGGCTTTAGGGGGATTGAGTTTGGTGGCACGCCTTTCATGAAATTTGAATTATTTACATTGATCAAACAATCGGCAAACAAGCTGGCGGCTTGGCTTTCAGATCTCAGAGTTGCCATTGTTTTGCTGCTGGCGATTGCTGCTAGTAGTGCAATTGGCACTGCAATTCCTCAAGGGGAACCCAACACTTTCTACATAGAGCGATATAACCTTCATCCCTGGCTTGGTGTTATCAGAGGCCGGCAACTGCTTGCTTGGGAGCTGGATCACCTTTACACAAGCAACTGGTTTTTGTTTTTACTTGCTTGGCTTGCTGTAGCACTATTACTTTGCAGCCTGCGACGCCAATGGCCGGCCTTAAAAGCTGGACTGCGCTGGCTTGATTACCAGCAACCAAGGCAATTAAGCAAATTAGCTGTTGCCACTAGCATTAATAATCCAGCTGGTGATGCAGCCCTTATAGAATTAGCAAGTCACTTAAATAAAAACGGTTGGGCCGTAAAACCAGCTAGTAATCGATTGGCAGCTAGGCGAGGATTGATTGGCAGAGTGGGGCCACTACTTGTGCATGGAGGCTTGATTGTATTCATGGTGGGTGCAGTAATTGGTGCATTTGGCGGCCAAAGATTAGAGCGCTACTTAGCGCCGGGGCGTTCGTTAGAACTGCTCAACCGGGGGGGGGAAACACAATTGGAATTGTCGTTAAACAAATTCGCTATAGATCGAGATCCGGTTGGTCGTCCTGAACAATTCAGCTCAAGCCTTGAATTACGCGATAGCAATTCCAAAGCGCCGCTAGCTGCAAAGGTAAGTGTTAACCATCCTCTACGGCATCGAGGCATCACTATTTACCAGGCAGACTGGTCTTTGGCCGCCATAACCCTTCAGCTTGGTAATAGCCCGTTGCTGCAATTACCCTTACAAACCTTTCCTGAATTGGGTGAACAGGTGTGGGGGTTGGTAATACCAACCAAACCAGATGGTTCAGATCCAGTATTAATAGCCTTGCAAACTGAACTCGGTCCTGCCCAAGTATTTGCAGCGGGTAGTGAATTGCTAGGTCTTCTACCTGTGGGGGGTGACGTGATTGAAATTGAAGGTTTACCAATGCGCCTTGTTGATGTATTACCAGCTAGCGGACTACTTATAAAACGCGACCCAGGTGTACCTTTAGTTTATACAGGCTTTGCGATTTTACTATTAGGTGGCGGACTAAGCCTTATTGCAACACGACAGATTTGGGCAATAGTTGATGGTGATAAGTTGCATATTGGTGGCCTCTGCAATCGAAATCTCACCGCATTTGCAGATGAGCTTCCTTTAATTGCTAAAGCTGCTGTGAACCATGGCGCACTGTAATAACGGTGTGCACATTGCCTCTAGGATTAAAATCAGCCACCAATTCCATCCAATTTGGTTCAGCTGCCAACACAAAATCATCCAGAATACGATTCACTACTTCTTCATGGGAGATGCTGCAATCACGCCAGCTGTTCACATAAAGTTTAATTGCTTTTAATTCCAACACTTTCGGGCCTGGCTGATAATTTAACTGCAACTTTGCAAAATCTGGATAACCAGAAAAAGGGCATTTGCAGGTAAATTCGGGCAAGGAAATTGCGATGTGATATGGCCTTTCCTGTTGGGGATTTTCAAAACAGATCAGCTCCGCTGCTGCGATATTGCGTTCGCCATAGCTGGGGCGCTGGGTGCTGGAGGTAGTCACAAAAAAAGAGATGGAGAGATAAAGGCTTAACCGTAACTATTGCTACGCATTCAAAAGCAAAGGGCTCCTGAAATTGGATTGCCGCCATAATTCTGGCAAAGCACCAAACAGTGGTTCTCTCAAAATGAAAAAAGTAGAAGCAATCATCCGCCCCTTTAAGCTCGACGACGTGAAGATGGCGTTGGTGAATGCCGGCATCATTGGAATGACGGTGAGCGAAGTGCGTGGCTTTGGTCGCCAGAAAGGCCAGGTGGAGCGCTATCGCGGTTCTGAATTCACCGTTGAATTCCTGCAAAAACTAAAGCTTGAAATTGTTGTAGACGACAGCCAGGTGGACACGGTTGTTAGCGCTGTACAAGAAGCTGCCCGCACCGGTGAGATTGGTGATGGCAAGATTTTTGTTTCCTCTGTTGAGGCGGTGATTCGGATCCGAACAGGCGATCGCGATGTTGAAGCTATCTAATTTGCTGAGGCCACAACCTGGGCTACTAAATCAAGCCATTCATCAGGGCCAAAGGAGTTGTTTGGCCCGAGCCAAAGCAGGTACTCATGGTTACCAGCTGGGCCTGTAATGGGAGATGCCACCAAGCCCTGGGGCAACCATCCCAGGGGCAATGCTGCCTGCGCCACAGACAGCACAGCATCCGCTTGTGCCTTTGTATCTCTCACCACTCCCCCCTTCCCCACCCGCAAGCGCCCCACTTCAAATTGCGGTTTCACCAGGAGAATTGCTTCTGCAGTTGAGCCACCCTCAAGCAATGCCTGCAGAGCAGGCAGCACCAAGGCGAGGGAGATGAAAGAAAGATCAGCCACTGCAAGGGTGGGCCATGGATCTTGGGGGCCATAGAGCTGCTGGGGCTGCAGATGCCTCACGTTTGTGCGTTCTTTCAACACGAGGCGAGGGTTGGTGCGCAGGGCCCAAGCGATCTGGCCGTAGCCCACATCAATGCCATATATCCTGGCTGCACCGTTCTGCAACAGGCAGTCGCTAAAGCCTCCGGTTGAAATGCCGGCATCAAGGCAGTAGCGCCCCTCCACTTTGATCGGCAACTGGCTGAGGGCCGCCGCTAATTTTTCTCCTCCTCTTGATACAAACCGAGGCGGAATGGCCACCTCAGGTAGAGCATCCAGTTCTATTTCTCTTCCGGGTTTATCAAGAATTTCCACCCCAAGGCGCACCCGCCCGGCCCGGATCAGCTGTTGAGCCTGATGGCGGCTAACTGCTAAGCCCAGTTCCACTAAGCGCAGATCCAGGCGTTGGCGACGGGCCATGGCAAAAGCAAATTTTGAAAAGATCTATGTAAAAGAAAAGCATCTCAAATCCGAGGAAATCCAAACGCAATTCCAGCAAAATCAAAAATTCCCCCCACAATTAACGAAATTTTTTGAGGAAAATGGCACAAGCTTTAGCTAATGCCGAATCAAGGAGTAGCCAAAGCGCCACAGTATTGATGTTCCCAACCAGGCTGCAGCCAGGTTGTTTTGTAAAACTTCTGCAGCATCCCCACGATCTGCCCCCATTCGAAATGATCCACTGCAATGGGCGCAGTTGTTGGGTGAGGCAGCAGGCCTGGGGGCCGGCGGTGTACTGGAAAATTTCAAGATTGAAGCTCACACACAATGTTAGCTAGATTGAAAGTTGATTAATTATTTGCCTTGATTGAGCGTTATACCCTGCCGGAGATGGGCAGCATCTGGACGGAAGAAGCAAAATTTCAATCCTGGTTGGATGTGGAGATAGCTGCCTGCGAAGCTCAAGCCCAGCTGGGAATGGTGCCGGCGGAGGCATTGGCAGAAATTAAAAAGAAAGCGGCTTTCAAGCAAGAGCGAATTCTTGAAATAGAAGCTGAAGTGCGCCACGACGTAATCGCTTTTCTAACCAATGTGAACGAAAACGTGGGGGATGCCGGAAGGTATATCCACGTGGGCATGACCAGCTCCGATGTGCTTGATACCGGCCTTGCCTTGCAACTAAAAGCCTCGGTGGCATTGCTGCGCCAGGAACTAAACAAGCTCGCCGACGCAATTCGCCAGCAAGCGCGCGCCCATAAAAACACCGTGATGATCGGCCGCTCCCATGCAATTCACGGCGAACCGATCACCTTTGGCTTCAAGCTGGCCGGCTGGCTGGCGGAAACCGAACGCAACCGAGAGCGGCTCGAAAGGCTGGAGCAGGTGGTGGCTGTAGGCCAGATCAGTGGCGCCATGGGCACCTACGCAAACACAAACCCCGAAGTGGAGGCGATCGCCTGCAAGCGGCTCGGCCTCAGCCCAGATATCGCCAGCACCCAGGTGATCGGCCGCGACCGCCACGCTGAATATGTGCAAACCCTTGCCCTAGTGGGCACCTCCCTGGAACGGTTCTCTACAGAAATCCGCAACCTGCAACGCAGCGATGTGTTGGAAGTAGAGGAGGAATTTGCCAAGGGGCAGAAGGGCAGTTCGGCAATGCCCCATAAACGCAATCCAATTCGCAGCGAACGGATTAGTGGATTAGCCAGGGTGCTGCGCAGCTACACAGTGGCGGCCCTTGAAAATGTGGCCCTCTGGCATGAACGCGATATCAGCCATAGTTCAGTGGAGCGGATGATGCTGCCAGATGTGAGCGTTACGCTGCATTTCATCCTGCGGGAGATGACAAAAGTTATTGCTGGCCTACAGGTTTATCCAGCCAATATGAACCGTAATCTTAATATTTATGGCGGCGTAGTTTTTAGTCAACGGGTGCTGCTAGCCCTAGTAGAAAAAGGCATAAATCGAGAAGAAGCTTACAGATTAGTTCAGGGCCATGCCCACAGCGCTTGGAATGTGCAGGGGGGCGATTTCCGCGCCAAGCTCGAGGCCGATCCGGCGATTAGCAGCCGCCTAAATGCCGCCCAGCTGGCTGAATGTTTCAGCACAGAATTACATCAGGCCCAGCTGGATACTATTTATAAGCGACTCGATATCTAAGCGTTATGCATCCAGCAGTGATGCCCTCAGGGTGGCTGGATTAAGGGAGTCGTCAATAACACCAGGCAGCTCTTCTTTAACCGGGAAACGGTTGATCATCTGCAGGGCGCGGCGGCCGTTGCGCCTCAGCTCCTCACTCACTGCAGGGCAATAGGGCAACTGGGCGAGTAGATCCACCGTGCGGCGCATCAAACGCACCACATCCCCTTCATCCAAAGAGGTGTTGGATATCAAATCACTCCAACTTTCGCCATCGGCCCAGGCCTTCACTAACCCCATCAAATCTGGCTCCCACCAGAGGGGGAAAAGCACCCCATGCTGTTCTTGCAATCGATCTAATTCACGCCGCAAACCACGTAAATCGTGAAGTGCCTCCTCCGCTTTTGCTGGAGCTGGATAGGCCGTCCATAGATCTGGGCGGCTTACTTCAGTTGAAATTGCCTCCAATACACAGGCAAGATCTGCTGGCTCAAGTTCGTCGCAATGGCCACTCATCAGCGCAAGGCCAAGCCATAACTCGTTATCCCCCCTCAATGCCGCCACAGTTCTACCGATTTCCGTGGGCTCGAGTTCATCAAGGCAGCCGAAATGCCGCAAGATTTCTATTAATGAAAGGAAGGTTTCCCAGTGGCGATTAGCCCTGTGATGCAGTAGCTGCTGCCGTTCCGCAATCTCTTCCTCGAGTTCCTCCATACGCCGACGCTGTTTTTTTAGTTGCTTCCGATCTCCCCAGCGGTGAGCCGGATGTAGTTCCAATTCCAACTCAAATGAATTAACAAGCTCTGCCTGATCTCGCACTTCACCAGCAAGATCGTATTGAGGGGTGTGCATGTCATGGCGGCGGGCCATGGCAGATACAGCTAGAGCCAACCCACCACTGTGCTGATCCCCATGACGTAATTCGCCACCTCTTTCCAGTTCAGGCACAGGGATATTTTGAACCTGCAAACAACTCAATTCAGCGTGAATACAAACCACTGCATGGCAGGGCACCACAATCCATACATTTTCATCAGTGAGGCAGATTAATAAAGGGAATTGGGCCGCCCCCTGCAATTTCTCAACGATCACTGCAGGTGAAACTCCACCGCGCAATTGAGGTGCCTTAAGGCTCACCAAAGTGCCTGGGCTTGCAAATTGCAACGCAAGGGTAAGTTCATGGGCAAGGGTTTCCTCTGCCTGCTGTTGCAAAATACGCAACAAACGCCTTTCTTCCCGCAAGCGATTGCGTTGTTTTTCATAATCTTCAAAATCTTCCCAAGGCACATCAGTAGAACTTTCGCCAAGCAGTTCCAATTGTTCCCGCAGGGACGTAATACGGGATTGATCATCGGCAAGATCAAGGGTGGCTAGATAACGACCAAAACTGCGCTCAACTAATTCCTTCGCTTTAGGTAAGGCATAACGCTGCAAAAGATTAAGCACCATGCCGTAACTAGGCGCAAACTGACTCACCAAGGGATCTGGAGGGCTGGTGGCAAGTTGACCTGCCTCCTTAACGCCCTCAAAGCGGCTTTGCATTGCCACCACATAACCCTGCACATCGAGGCCGCGGCGACCTGCTCTACCAGACATCTGCAGGAATTCGCTTGCCATTAAGGGCCTATGGCCATTTTCAGTGCGTTTCGATAAAGAAGAAATCACAGTGGTGCGGGCAGGCATATTGATTCCAGCGGCCAGCGTTTCAGTGGCAAATACCACTTTCACCAGCCCCTGCTGAAATAACTCCTCAATAAATTCCTTCCAAGCTGGCAAAACGCCGGCATGATGAGATGCAACACCACGTAATAAAGCTTCAACGTGATAACCATCGCGAACTGCATCTGGGCTTTTTAACGCAAATGCTTCCAGCTGAGTGCGCAATTGAACAGCTTCGTGATCATTAACTAAGGATGCTTTAATTAAATCTCGAACAGCCTTATCACAGGCGCGGCGGCTAAATATAAAAACAATCGCCGGTAACATCTGGCGTTCAGCCAATTGTGCAACTACAAAACCCATACTCGGAGCTTCTGGCTGAGGAGGCTTTGGGCTTTTCCCTTTGCGTTGATGCCCCTTAGGAGCGCGCCATACTTTGCAATTGGGATGCAGGCCATTGCCAGCATCATTCAGCAGTGGATGTAAACCTTTCACGCTGCAAAAATTAAATTGCAGTGGCACAGGCCGAAAATCGCTATGGATTAAATCTGTGGGGCCATGAACCTGCTCAATCCAATCAGTAAGTTGACCCGCATTTGCAACAGTTGCAGAAAGAGCCACCAATTGAATCGCTGGCGGGCAATGAATAATTGATTCCTCCCATACGGTGCCGCGTTGAGAATCGTTCATGTAGTGGCATTCATCTAATACCACCGCCTCTACCCCTTCTAAAGGGTCATCGCTGTGGTCTATTTCCGCATAGAGCATGTTGCGGAAAATCTCAGTGGTCATTACCACAATTGGCGCTTCACGGTTAGCGGTGAGATCACCAGTCATTAGGCCCACCCTGTGGGCACCAAACTGCTCGCGAAAATCACGCAGTTTCTGGTTTGATAAGGCCTTCAAAGGAGTGGTATAAAAAACTCTCTGGCCATGGGCCAAGGCACGATGAATGGCGTATTCACCAATCAAAGTTTTACCGGAACCAGTGGGAGCGCTCACTACAACTGAATGGCCATGGTTTAGAGCAGCGATCGCCTCCAGCTGGAAATCATCCAAGGGGAATCCAAAAAGCTGGCTCGGATCCAATGGAAGAGCAGGATTGGTGGCAGCAGTCATCGTTGAACCCTATGGCTGAACAGAAACCAGAACGACGCCGCAAACTGCGAACGTTTATTGCCAAAACTGCTGGCCACCTAGATACCCCTGATGGAAACAGTCTGCTAGACCTTGCGAGCAATGACACCCTTGGCCTAAGCAAAAGGCCAGAACTCATAGCAGCTGCCATCGCCAGTATCAGCAAAGGAGGGGTGGGTGCTGGTGCATCAAGGCTGGTGAGCGGCAGCCGCCCTGAACATGAACAACTCGAAATAGCACTTGCCAAATGGCTAAACCGTGAACGGGTGTTGCTTTTCCCAAGTGGCTTTCAAGCAAACATTGCAGCAGTAGCTGCCCTAGCTGATCGCCACAGCTTGGTGCTAACCGACCAACTAATTCACCATTCACTGCTAGTGGGCATAAAAGCAACAGGCGCAAAATTAAAAAGGTTTAAACACAACAATCTTAAAGATCTAGAGCAAAAAATAGAAAAGATCAAAGCTGTTGATGCTGATAGAAAATTAGTAGTAATTAGCGAGAGCCTATTTAGCATGGAAGGAAGTAGTCCGGATGTTAAGGCACTAGCAACTCTCTGCACAAAACACAATGCAAAGCTGCTGCTCGATGAGGCCCATGCCCTTGGGATAATGGGAAAAGAAGGCAAGGGGCTAGGCCATGGGATAGATGGGATAACACTGATCAGTGGAACCCTTGGCAAAGCATTTGCAAGCGGCGGAGCATTCTTAGCCGCTGATGAAGCAATAGCTGAAAAATTACTGCAAACCAGTGGCGCCTTTCGCTATACCACCGCCCTCGCACCTCCACTAGCGGCCGCAGCGATGGAAGCACTGGAACTAATTAAGGCACCTGGAACAGATCAGATAAGAAAGCAATTAAGTGAAAACGCACATCAATGGCGTGACACACTGGAGCAATATGGCTGGCCTCGTCCGCCTGGCAATGGCCCAATCATGGCGATCAAGCTGAAAGAAGATATAAAGGCACTAGAAATGCAAAAAAAACTTGAGCAAGCGGGGATACTGGTGATTGCTATCAGGCCGCCAACAGTTCCGGAAAGGCAGGCACAGCTGAGAGTGAGCCTGCGGCCAAACATGCCAGAAGATTGCCTTGAAAGATTCATGGCCATCCTTGGAAAAGGAGGCCACAAAGAATGAAAATGACATGGCAATTAATCGCCGTTCATGGTTGGGGAAGCGATCAACACTGCTGGCAATCTTGGCAAGAACCATGCGAGAAAAGAGGTTGGCTACTTGAGTGCTTCGAAAGGGGTTATGGAGAGAATAGTGAAAAAACACCGCAATGGAATAGCAAATACAAGCACGCACTAGTTGTGAACTCTCTTGGCCTTCATCTAACGCCAAATAAAATATTAGCCGAAGCCGAGGCTGTGATATTGCTAGCAAGTTTTGGAAGATTCATTCCAGAAGGAAGCGGCGGCAGGGCATTGGAAATCGCATTAAAAGGAATGGCACAAAAAATAGAAGCAGGTGAAATAAAAGAATTATTTGATAACTTCAGAGAAAAAGTTGCAGCGCCGCAGCCGGTGGATTATCTACCACAAGGGGTGGAGAATCAGAAGATTTCTGAATTAGGCAGAACAAAGTTATTAGCGGATTTGGATTTACTTGCTAAATGCAAAGAAATACCCAAAAGCTTTCCACACAACTCAGCAGTATTAATAGTGGAGGCTGGAGAAGATCAAATTGTGAGCGAAACCAGCAAAACAGAAATGCGCAAAGAATTAAATAAAGCAGAAATGATCACATTGGATGGAATTGGACACGGACTTTTAATGCCAGAACTGCCAGAAACGGTTTTGAATTGGCTGCAAAAAAGATAAACAATGAATACTAAACCCTGCCAAGCATTTGCAAGAGGCGCAAATATTTATGCAAAAAATGCAAAACTGCAACAAGCAGTAGCTTGGCGACTCGCAAGATACTGCAAAAATCTAGAAATACCTAAAGGACTTATATTGGATTTTGGGGCAGGAAGCGGGAACCTAACAGAAGCATTAGAAAAACAAAATAAACAATTATCAGCAGTATTGGTAGATGAATGCAAAGAACTGCTAGCCGAATCAAAAGTAGCGAATGTGCGGAAATTGGAATGGGATTTAAACCAAGGAATACCACCTGAAGCAATAGGTGCTGCGTTAATAGCCAGCAGTTTTGCTTTGCATTGGTTAGAAGATCCAGTAGAGCAAATAAAACAATGGGGAGAAGCAATAGCACCAGGAGGCTGGCTAGCAATAACAGTGCCCGTAAAGGGAAGTTTTACAAGTTGGCACATCGCAGCCAAAATAGCTGGAGTGAAATACACAGGAATCACACTACCAATTGAAGCAGAATTAATCAAAAGCCTTAGTAAAGTAGCTGAAATCAAGGAAAATAAAATAATTAGATATAGCAAGCAATACAACTCAGGTCTTGAATTCATAAAAGAGATGAAGTGGATGGGAACAAATGGGGGCGCCACTAGCAAACTAAATCAAAAAGAATTAAAAAAATTAGATCACAGCTGGCCACAGAGATCAAACGAGAAAACAAAAGAATTTAGCACGCACAATAAAATAAAAACAATAACCATAAACTGGGATATAATGCTCCTGATAGCACAAAAGCCTAATGTTAAATAAACAAGAAAAAGACATGCCTAGCCGACTTATTGTTGCGGGTACAGACACAAATGTAGGCAAAACAATAGTAAGCAGCTTGCTTGTAAATAAATTAGATGCCCACTACTGGAAACCAGTGCAATGCGGCGATCTAGATACAGGAGGCGATAGCGCCACTATAAAAAAATTATCAGGTATAAAAGAAAACAGAATTATACCTGAGGCCTATAGATTAAAAATGCCAGCATCGCCAAATCAAGCAGCAGCAGCGGAAGGAATAACAATAGATAAAGAAAATTTAAAACTACCTAACCATGCGGGTGCCTTAGTGGTTGAACTAGCGGGAGGTTTAATGGTACCCCTAAGAGATGACTGGCTTCAAATTGATCAAGTTAAAGTATGGAATTTACCAATAGTGCTTGTTGCGCGATCTGGGCTTGGCACCTTAAACCACACACTATTATCAATAGAGGCGATGCAAAATAGAAATATTCGTGTACATACAATTATACTTAATGGCGAAAAGCATGAAGCAAACTACAGAACATTAAGGGAAATAGTTAGCGAAAAGATAGATATAGAGGAATTAGATATCCAACCTATATAACTTAGTTTCACCCATTACATAAGCGCCATTGGGAGCTAATGCGAAATTACTAACACCTCCTGGTACAGGTATAACAGCTAAAGGAGTGCCATCCTTATCAAACACCTCAAGCCCTGCGCCCGTACCTGTCCAGACTCGACCGAGTTGATCCACTTTAATACCATCAGGAATACCCTTTGTAACAACACAAAAAATTGCTCTCTGGGTTGCGAATATACCATCAGGCGAGGAAGTAATCAAAAAGCGATATATAGTGCGAGGTAGCGAGCTATTAAGAGCACCATTGCCAGATATATAACCAGATTCAGTAACATAGAGATGTTTAAAATCCAAACTGAATGCCAAACCATTAGGTTTAGCAAAGCCATCAATCATTAAACGTTGAATACCGTTAGCAGGATGATAACGCCATACCCAATTACCTATAGTTGGCTTTGGACGGAAACCCTGTTCATAGCCATATTGAGGATCAGTAAACCAAATTGAGGAATCAGGAGCCTGAACAACATCATTAGGGCTATTAAATTGATAAGCAGCATAAGCTGATGTAAGCAATTTAACATTGCCATTAAAAGGGTTGTACTCTGCTAAACCAGCTGGTTTAAGATTATTACCTTGCATAGTTACAACAATATTTCCGTTACTCAATCGAAAAGCACCATTTGCCATAGGTATAGAACTTGTAAGACCTAAATCGCGGGTAGAACCATCTTGTAAATTAAAACTAGAAACAACAACATATTGAGACCCATCCGAACGATACAAACGATTAGAAGTAAAAAATAATTGATTTAATTCTGGAATGAAAACCGGACCTTCATGGGCAAGGGGCTTAGAATATGATGCAAGAAGCTTTAGTTTTGCATTTAACAAACTAGAACCCTGAGCAAAAGCAGCACCAGAAATAATAAAAATGAACGCTATTAAAAAACGAATCAAAAACGCCATATTTAGAATTTAATAGAGTTTGAAAAATAAGTTACAAACCAGGACTTGATTGCATTATGCCACCATCAGCAAAAATTGAGGTAGCTGTTATGTAACTTGCGGCATCGCTTGCTAGAAAAGCAACAACGACAGCGATCTCGTTGGGCTCAGCCATTCGACCCATTGGGATCGCAGAATTGAGTTTAGCTAAAAGTTCAGGATTATTAATTGTTGGCGCATTAATAGGAGTATTAACAGCACCTGGGCCTACGTTAACAACGTTAATACCATGGGGGGCAAGTTCAACTCCTGCTGTGCGTGCAAGCATCCTAATACCACCCTTTGCCAAGCAATAGGCTGTATTATTTGGCATGGGCCAATCTTCGTGAACAGAGGAAATATTTATCACCCTGCCTCCACCGCCTTGGGAAATCATCTGCTTTGCAGCAAATTGAGTGCCAAAAAAGCTACTCTTTAAATTAACGTTCAAAACTTTATCGTAATCATCTGGGGTGGTATCTAATATAGAAGTACGAGTTTCAAGGCCAGCATTGTTAACCATTATATCTAACCGGCCAAAAGATTTAACTGCGAGTTCAACAATACCCTGAAGAGCAACAAGGTCTGTAACATCAGCTTGGGCACCAATGGCAACTCCACCTGCTGCTGAGATCTCAGAAATGACAGCTTCTGTTAATTCGGGGTGGGAGCGGTAATTAACTACTACACTGGCACCGCGGAGTGCGAGCTCTAAAGCTACAGCCTTACCAATACCACTGTTAGCGCCAGTAACTATTGCAACCTTTCCCTTCAAAAATTGCTCAGACATTGTGAAGAATTATTAAGCCTATACATACTAGGTGTAGAGACTTGGAAGAGTCAACAAAAAAGCAAATTATCATGAAATAGACACATTGCGAACAATCAATTGCATTGCAGCGGTAATGGATTAGAATAAAAAGAAAGCTTGCCTTGTGATGCCCACAAAAGTTAAAGAATCCCTGCTTCTAGGTTCTATATTTTTGGTTTTAGCCTTTTTAGCAAACACAATTCAAAGCGTCTTTGGCAAATTCCTTGAAGCACAATTAAGCGTTGAGATGTTCACGTGGGTTACATTTGTGAGTGCCTTAGTAATTTTAATACCCATTGTTGCGGCAAGAGGGTTTAAGGATCTCAAAACAGAAGCCATAAAAACACATCTTCTGAGAGGTGGAACTGGCATAGCCGGATTTCTCCTTTTTATAGCTGCTGCTCAGCTAACGAGCCTAGTAAATGCAAATGTCTTACTAAATACAACCCCAATTTTTATACCAATAATAGCATTAATATTTTTAAAAACTAGAATTAATAAGCAACTATGGATAGCAATTGGACTCGGATTTGCCGGTATGGTTATTATAGTAAAGCCAGACGCAACTATATTAACCAATCCAGGAAATATCATAGGCTTAGCCGCAGGGTTCGTAACAGCAATTGAGTTTTTGGCAGTAAAAAAATTGGACGAAACCGACTCACCAATAACTCAAATGATTTATTTTCTACTAATTGGATCACTTATATCAACAATATTAGTAGCAGGTAAACTACAGCCAATAAATCACGAGCAAGGATTAATAATGCTTGCGACAGGTGGCTGCCTTGTTTGTTTTCAATTTCTATTAATTAAAGCATACACCTACGCTAAACCGCATGAAATAGGGGCATTTCAATACAGTTCGGTTGTATTTGCAGCTTTACTCGGATGGATAATCTTCAAGGAGCAACTAGAACTTGGCACCATAATTGGAACATTACTTGTTTGCGCTGGAGGCATATTAAGTATTTCAAAATTAACTGAAGAAAAAAATTCATGAATAATATAAAAAAAATAATTAACACCTCGCAGACAACAGTCAACCTTCAAAAGCAAATCAATTGGTATACTACTAATCTAGGCTTTAGTTGTATTTCAGAAACACGTATAGATGATTCATGGTTAGGTAAACTTATTGGAATACCTGGGGCAATAATCAATAAAGCTTCTCTTAGAATAGGTGAGGAGTTTCTTGAACTGTGGGAATTTGAGCAAGTTCCCACTCAAAAAAATGACAAAATAGAACCAATACCAATTCCGGAAGATTCCCAGAGCAATGATCTCTGGTTCCAACATATTTGCATTGTAGTTAGCAACCTTAACGATGCTTTTAATAAAGGGGCCTCTAATGCCACACAAATATCAAGATCGCTGGTAACTCTTCCCGAATCAAACAAAGAAGCAGCAAATATTGAGGCGGTAAAAATTAAAGATAGCGTGGGACATCCGCTGGAACTACTTAAATTTCCTCAAGACAAAGGGAGCCAAAGATGGCATAAAGCAAATTCCAAGCTATTCATGGGTATAGATCACACAGCAATCGGGGTTTCGGATACACAGAAAAGCATTTATTTCTACAATGAACTGCTTGGAATGGAAATAGCAGGAAATGGGATAAACTACGGAAAAGAACAAGATCAACTAGATGGGCTAATTAATACTAAGGTGGTGATTACCAATTTACGGGCAAATAGTAATGGAATGGGAATTGAACTACTAGATTATCAACTACCAAGTCCAAACCGTAGAGAAAGATTAAACCCAAAGCCAACAGATCTAAGTGAATGGAGAACAATGATATTAGTTGAAGACATAAAAATTACTCATGAGAAGCTAAAGGAGATATGTTCACCAGAATCAATAGGACCTATAGTATCAATACCTCCTGACTATTGGGGAGGAACTCTCGCTTTTCAAGCACGCGATCCAGATGGCCATGCCTTGATATTTCTCAACTAATATTTAAATTAATCAAACATTAAAACCAAAATCAAATTAATGGATTACACAACAATTGCAACACTCTTGTTCCCAGATTCCAGTTCAACAATTGCAGCTTCTGGTTTGCTGGTTCTAAGGCTTACGATGTCTATTGCATTCATACGCCATGGATGGCCAAAGATTAGGAATCTAAGCACCTGGGCGAAAGCAATGAATACACCAACCATTCTGTGTGGATTATCTGCATATTCGATGTGGCTGGGAGGGATCGCCTTGCTCCCTGGATTTCTAACCGGGCCAGCATCACTAGCAATTCTGGTTTCTATGGCATATGCAGTGATATTAGAGATATCTAAGGGATTTCCCTTCATCGCTCCAGATCCATTTCAAATTCCTCAAGGGGATTATGCCGGACCTATGGGAGTGGGTGATCCACCAAGCTGGGAAAAAGCACTACTTTATGTAGTTATGGCAGCAATTTTGATATGTTGTGGTGGTGGAGCCTTATCGCTTGATAATGAGATTCTAAAACCAATTCTTTTAGGATTAGTATCCTGATTATAAATCTACAAACACAAACTTTTATTCACCAAATGCTGGATCTGAACCAGTTAAACGAATAATACGTGTGCCATT